>LFLF01000001.1 GCA_001184395.1 Candidatus Paraburkholderia calva
CCGAATCGGTCGCAGCGGGTGATTGGCCGGAACGAAGTTATCCAGCGTGGTCATCATGAACATCAATTCGGTGTAGCCGTCCGCTCTGCGCATCGTTTCGGTCTCAGTGTCGTTCGATTCCTTGATTCAACGTTTGCCCCGCCCGGTTTGCCCCTCCCAATCAGATCACCCGCGTAAGATGACCCGCGTAGAGTATATTTCAATAGCCTGCTAAAGCCGCCTACGAGGCAAAGAGAAAAGCAAAATCAAATCACGGTACGAGAAGAAGCGACATCATCACCACTGCCCCCGCTGCCAGCAAGCACAAACCTCCGACTAATGCGATAAAACCGCAGGGTCATCAACAGAGCGACACTGGCAAGCCCGGCCGCAAGCCCCCACCAAAGCCCCTTAGCCCCAAGCTCGAAGTGAAAGGCGAGCACATACCCGGTAGGAAACCCGACATCCCAATACCCGAAGGCGGCAGTTAGCATCGGCACCCGCGTATCCTTGAGCGCCCGCGAAGGCATCCGGAGCCCACAGTCTGCATCCCATCGACGATCTGAAAAACGGCCGCCACGCTGAGCAAGGAAGCCACCAAAGAAACGGTCCGCGCATTAGTAGGATCATCGAGATGCATATAAAAAGCCCGGCGATGGCATGCGGCGCGACGATCGGCACGAGCCCGAGCACATCATGAACCCAACCCCGAGCGCCAGCGCAACGAACCCCGCATGACGCGCCACGGGCACGCCCGCGCCGATCCAGTGGTCCACGCGCACATTGGCCGCCTGTCCGATGGTGAGCGGCACCATGAATGCCACCGACGCCACATTGAGCGCGATCTGATGGTAAGCGGCGCCTCGCCGAGCAACCCGACCATCATCCCCGTCGCGAGAAAGAGCGTCGATTCCACGCCGTAAGTAATGGCGACCGGCCAGCCGATGCCGAACAACTCGCCCATCAACGGCCATTGCAGCGGCGCGCGCGACGAAATACCGATACCGCGGCCGCAAATGCAGGAACGCAACGAGCGGAGTGCCGTCAACCACATCGTGATGCAAGTCGCCATTGTCGAGCCGAGAAATCCCTCGCGCGGCCAAGCCGTACGCGCCGTGGATCAGCCCGTAGTTGAGAAAGCCGCTGACGAACACGCCGCCTATCGACACCCACAGCAGCCGCCGCGCCGATCGCAGGCAGAAACGCGCGCATCATGCCGACGCCGATCAGGCTGCCCAGTGCAGCACCGCGCAATATTTGCCGACATTCTTTGCGAGCAGCGCCGGTTTGTGGAACGCTAGCAGAATCGCTTCGGCATACGAAAGCAGCGCGAACGCCGGTACCGCGAGCAAAAGCGACAGCGCAAAGCCCGTCCAATAAATGCTCGGCACCCGCTCGTCCGCATTCGAGCCGCGTGCATGTGCAACCGATACGCTTACCGACGTCAGCACGGCCTTGCAGCAGAGTCACCACCACGAAAAACAGATTCGCGCCAAGGCCGCCGGCAGCGAGCGTGTCCGGGCCGAGCGAGCCGAGCAGGATGGTGTCGGTCACGCCCATCGCCATCTGCGACAACTGCGCGATGGCGTGCGGCGCCGCGAGACGCGCCGTATCGACGGCGTGACGGGAAAAGGTCGGCGGTGGCTGATGCGCGTGTCCGGCGCGCGTGAAAGGCGGTTGCATGATCGAAAACCGATGGAGAAGACGGCGTCCACGACGAACTGCGCGTGAGCCGTACCGTGTGATCCCGCGCGAATGTTTCGCGCTGAAATCCGACCGAAAGACGCCTAGCTTATTGCGTCGCGCGTGGCATGTCGATGACGGCTGCACGTTTGCCCGCGCCGCGTCGGGTTTTTCGCGGCGCTACTCCGGCGCGCCCAGCCGGATGGTCTGACCGTCGAGCTCCACCTTCTGCCCCACGCGAATCTTCGCGGTCTTGCGCAGCTCCACCTTGCCGTCGACGCGCACATCGCCTATCGCGACGCGCGCTTTTGCGGAGCCGCCGCTATCGGCCAGGCCCATCAGCTTGAGCAGGTTGTGCAGTTCGATGAAGTCGCCCATGAGGGTGAATTGAAGTGGCGGCATGGCGGGCGAGAAGCGAAGAGTGAATGGCGAAGACGCGGGGCACCAATGATAAACGAACCATGAACGAACCGGCCGCGGGCACGCCCCTGCTGGTGCAGAGCGAACAGTCGTATCAGGCGAAACAATGTCGAGTATGCGATCGAGGAATTGTAACCAAGTGAAACCGCAGGTAACAATGACTGATTTCGGCGAACTCGCGCGTTTTACGGCCGGTCAGACTGTTTGATCGATGCAGCTTCGGTCATTTACATCCAATCGACAATCGACAAAGCCGCGCGGCCCTCAAGCTTGCCCCGCCGGCGCCAACTAAAGAGAGGACTCGCTCATGACTAAGGCTTGCACCAAGACTCGACTCCTGATGATCGGCACCGCCATCGGCGCGGGCGCCGCCACCGACGGCGCGCCCGGCGTCACCCCGCAACAGCAGCGCATGGTCGCGCTGGCCGATCCGCTCGTCCAGAAGCGCAACGCCACCGCGCAGCGTATCGAAGAAGGCGTCGAAGGCGTAACTGAAGGCATCCAAGCAGCAGGCCAATGCGCATACAAGGATCAGGTGAAGAACGCGAAGATCAATCGCAAGGCCGACAAGGACGCCGCCAAGGCCGAGTTGAACGCGACCGAGCCGGCCGCGGCGAAGGACACCGGTCTGCAGCACTGAGCCTCGACGCAGAACAAGGAGAACATCATGAAGCGTAAAACGAATGCATTGCTGGCCGCGTTGATCGCGGGTGCGTTGACGAGCGTGAGCGCGGTGTCGTTCGCGCAATCCGAGCAATCTGCGAGCGCGCCGAGCGCCGCCGATCAGAAGGCGGCGGGCGCGCAGGCGAAGGCCGACAAGAAGAAGACCGAGGCGCAATCGGACGTGAACGAAGCCGGCCGACGCCAAGGTGAAGAATGCGAAGAAGGCTGAATGATGCACGTCGTCGCATGAGCGAAGCCCGGCCGGTCCGCTGACCCGCCGGGCTTTCTCATGCGCGATTTAGGGACAAAAGCGGTGTGCCGTCAGACAGTTGCACGCAAAGCTTGTATGGATATACAGTGTGCGTCACTTCATCCCGCCGCCATTCGTCCTCGTGCTCGCGCTTCCCAACTTCCCGACACCGCCGCCGATAAACCTCCGAACCCCGATCCTGCCGCAGCGCTCTATTTCGCGAAGCTCAACGAGGTACAGCGCCGTGCGGTGGAATTCGGCGTCGACGAACCGGGGCGCTGCGGCGGCTCGCTGCTTGTCATCGCGGGCGCGGGATCGGGTAAAACCAATACGCTCGCGTATCTGCTGGTCAAGGGTGCCGACCCGCATCACATTCTGCTGCTGACGTTCTCGCGCCGCGCGGCGCTGGAGATGATGCGGGGCGTGACGCGCATCGCTAGCCACGTGCTCGGCAGCAAGAGCGCCATCGCACAAGGACTCACGTGGTTCGGCACGTTTCATAGTGTCGGCGCGCGGCTGCTGCGCGATTACGCTGATCTCGTCGGACTCGCGCCGTCGTTCACCATTAACGATCGCGAAGACTCCGCCGATCTCATGACTCTCGTGTGCCACGAGCTCGGGTTGTCGTCGAAGGAAAAGCGCTTTCCCGCCAAGTCCACCGGTTTCTCGATCTATTTGCGCGTGGTGAACACCGGCGCGTCGCTCGCGCATGTGCTCGATCAGTCGTTCCCGTGGTGCCGCGAGTGGGAGGCCTATCTCAAGCGTCTGTTCGCCACGTATGTGGCTGCAAAACAGACGCAAAGCGTCCTCGATTACGACGATCTGCTGCTCTACTGGTCGCATCTGGCAGCCGAGCCGTCGATTGCCGCCGATCTGTCGGGCCGCTTCCATCACGTGCTGGTCGACGAGTATCAGGACACCAACCGCCTGCAGTCCACCATCCTGCTCGCGATGAAACCGGACGCGCGCGGCCTCACTGTCGTCGTCGACAATGTGCGTCCATCTACTCGTTTCGCGGCGCGACGGTGCGCAATATCCTCGACTTACCGCCGCATTTCGATCCACCTGCCGCGACCGTTACGCTCGATCGCAACTATTGCTCGACTCAGCCGATTCTCGAAGCCTCGAACGCGGTGATCGATCTCGCCACCGAGCGCTACACGAAGAACCTGTGGACCGACAAGGCGTCGGCGCAGAAACCGCGCATCGTCAGCGTTGCCGATGAAGCCGACCAGGCGCGCTATGTCGTCGAGAAGGTTCTAGAAGCGCGCGAGGGCGGCATGAAGCTCAAGTTGCAGGCCGTGCTGTTCCGCGCGGCGCATCACAGCGCGACGCTCGAGATTGAACTGACGCGGCGGAACATTCCGTTCGTGAAGTTCGGCGGCCTCAAATTTCTCGATTCCGTACATGTGAAGGACGTGCTCGCCGTGCTGCGTCGGGTCGCGCAATTGCTACCGGGCATCGGGTCGACCATCGCGGGGCGTCTTCTGGATAGCGTCGCGCAGACCGATACGCCGTATGCCATCGCGCAGTTTCAGGCGCCCGCGCGCGAGCGAAGACTGGCCGCGTTTCGTCGCGCTGATGGCGAAGCTCTGCGGACGCGAATCCGGCTGGCCCACCGAGTTCGAAATGATTCGCCGCTGGTACGAGCCGCATCTCAAGCGCAATCACGAGGACGCGGCCATCCGCATCGGCGACGTCTTGCAGATGGAGAGCATCGCTGCGACTTATCCGACGCGCGAGCGTTTTCTGACCGAACTTACACTTGATCTGCCCGATGCGACCAGCGACGAATCAGGCGTGCCGATGCTCGACGAGGACTATCTGATCCTCTCGACTATCCATTCGGTGAAGGGGCAGGAGTGGTGCAACGTGTTCGTGCTGAATGGCGTGGACGGCTGCATTCCGTCCGATCTCGGCACGGGCAGCGATGAGGAAATCGACGAGGAACGCTGGCTTTGCACAACCAGACGCATCTCGGTGACTGGCACGTGTGGGCGCAGCGCACGCGCATCATCCCGCAGCAGTTGATGCAGAAGTTCGAAGCGGCCGCGAAGGCGAAGATCGATATCGCGGCGCGCCTGAAAGGGATGTGGAACTGATGGGGGGGACCGGGCGCTCAGCGTTGGGCGCGCGCGCATGCCCGGCGCAGGCGCGAAGATCGCGCGCAGCCATGAGGCGAAGCGCGTGAAGCCGTCGTACGGTTCGTCGATGAAAAGCTCCGGTCGTAGCGAGCGCATGTACTCCAGCACCTGCTGCGCTTCCTGCTTCTGGATCGAGCCGAAGTAGATGCCCAGACGCAACAGGCAGCGCAGCTCGCCGAGCTTCTCGCGCGTATTCGAACCAACGCTGTTCTCCACGGCGATCTTCGTTTCATACACCCGCTGACGCAGCGAATCCGCGAGACGCCATGCAGGCGTCTGCATGCGCGTTTCGACGTCGCGGATATCTTCTGCGGCGGACTTGATTTGCGTGGCGAGGAGCGCTTCGATCTGCGAGGCATCGCCCTTCGCTTCGGTGACGATGGCGGTCGCCAGTTCGCGCGACGCGGTTATCAGGTCTTCGGCAGTCCAGTCGGGACGGATCGCGAATGCGAAGCCGTGTTCGGCTGCCTGGCGAATCAGGATTTCGACGACCTCGGGAAACTCCTTATTGAGCGTGCGCTTGGCCCACGCGTACTGGCCGTGCGTGAGCATGCGCTGCACCGCCTTGCTCCGTGAGCGGTGTCGGATTGTCCAGCAGCTTCGCGCGAAGAAAGTCCTCGAACGATGGAGTGATGAAGTGCGGGTCGAGCTTGAGCGACAGACGCAGAAACGTCTCGAAGTCTCGCTGCAACGACGCGACGGTCTCTTCGCGTAACGAAAGGGTGATTTGACGCATGATGGTTCCCGGTTCCGCGCCCGGTTCTTCGGTCGCGGCAATGCTTTCGGCGCTGCGCTCTTGGCGGAGTCCGTTCGTTACAGATATCGGCGGACTGGAGAAGAACTTGAGAGCGGGTTGAAAGCGCAACGTTTGCGCCGCGTTCGGCTCGCATTGGCGTTGGACCGGGGCGCGGCGTGCGGACTTGCCTGGCGCCCGCCGAAGCCTTTCCCGGCTAGCGCAACACCGCGAACTGCCACACGGAAAACACCGCCAGCGATACCGCGATGGTGAGCAAGGGACGCTTCGTCAGCACGTATACCGCGAAGGCAACGAGCGCCGCGATCAATTGCGGGTTGCGCCATGTGATCTCAGCGCCTTCGCTTTGCGGCGGGACTGTCATCGGCACGATGATGGCGGTCAGCACCGTCACCGGCACGAAGCTCAGCGCCGCGCGCACAATGGCGGGAAGGGCAGCCGTTCGCCGAGCACGAAGACGGCTGCACGGATCAGATACGTGATCAGCGCCATGCCGAGGATCAGCAGCACGTAATTCGATGTCGCGTTCATTGCGCGTGCTCCTTGGCGTTGCGGATACGCGATCGGGTTTTCTCGCGCGGACGGTTCTCCATCGGCGTCGCGATCATGCCGATCGCGACGCCGACCATCACGGCGGCGAGCAGGCCGAGCTTGTACGGCCAGCCCTGCCATGCGAACGACAGCATGCACGCGGCCAACGCTGCAGTGACGAAGCGCACGGCCACCAGTTGCGGCACGATGATCGCGATGAAGGTCGCGACCATGGCGAAGTCGAGTCCGAGCGACTTGAGGCCGGAAAACGCCGCGCCGAACAGCAGGCCCAGCAGTGTTCACGCCTGCCAGTTCAGATACATTGACAGGCCCGAGCCGAAGAAGTAATGCGGCCCGATCGTGCCTGCCGGATGCTTCTGATAATGCGTGTACGCGACCGCGAACACTTCGTCCGTCAGGAACCCGGACAAGGCCCAGCGCTAGCGTGCGGGCAGATGAGCGACATAGGGCGCGAGCGTCGCCGAATAGAAGATGTGCCGCAGGTTGACGACGAAGGTCGTCGCCCAGATAACGGCGAAGCTCGCATGTCCCGCGATCAGCCCGACCGCGATGAACTGCACGGAGCCTGCGAATATCGCGAGCGACATGAGCTGGCCGTGCCAGAGCGTGAGCGGACTGGCGGTGACGAGCATGCCAAAAATGATGCCGAAGGGCACGGCGCCGACCATCATCGGAATGGTGTCGCGGGTGCCGGCGGTGAATTCGCGCCAGGCGTCGTGTCGAGTGGCAGAGCAGGGTGAGATGCGTTCAAGATGTCCTCCAGGGGATTCGGAGGATACGTCCCGCGACGCGCTTCGCGCTTGTACGTCTTGTGCTGGACCTGACAGCTGTGCGCCGAAACTAGCGCCAGCGTCCCGGCGGCACGCCGAATGTCCGTTTGAAATGGCGCGTGAAATGACTTTGATCGGTGAAGCCGCTGGCCGCCGCGACCTCGGTGACCGACGCGCCCGCGCGCAACGCCGGCAGCGCCCGCGCGATGCGTAACTGATTGCGTCTCACGCATGCGGCGCGAGCCCGGTCTCGCGCGTGAAGAGCCGCGCCGCGTGAAAAGTCGACAGACCGACCGACTGCGCGAGTTCGGCGAGCGTGACCGGCGCGAGCAGGTCGTCGGCGAGGCGCGATTTTATGGTTTTGACGCGTGCGATGTCGGAGGCGAGCGTGACGATCGACGGCCGTTCCAGCGCGTGACGTGCGATCAGTGTCGTCACCGCATCGATGAGCGCGGTTTCGGCCACGAGGGGATCGGCGTCGGCTTCGAGGGCGTTGTGCGCGATCACGAGCCGCCGCACGAGGTCGAGATCGTGGATCGCGCCGGCCGAAACCACGGCGACGCCGCCGCGCGTCCGGTCATTTCCTGCGCGAGCGCTTCCATGGCACCGGCAGATAGAACACGCGATAACGCCAGCCGAAATCGACCGCCCGCGCGCCCGTGTGCAGCTCGCCCGGATTGATCATCGGCACCGTGCCGGTTTCCACGACGTGATGCGCGCCGCGATAATCGTAGCACTCCGCGCCCGCTTCGATCACGGGCACCGTGTAGGCGTCGTGCCAGTGCGGCGTGAACTCGTGATCGTAGTATTTGGCGGTGACCATGTCCGCGCCGGGCACAAGCGACGAGCGCCAGTAGCGCGCGGCATTGCGGAAGTGGGCAGCGTTCATGAGGCCATCGATCAATGGAAAACGGATCGTTCAGTCTACAACGTTACCGCCGATCATTTCATCGGGATGGTCGTGCCCTCGGGCATCGGCATGGCGGTGACGCTGTTTTTCGCGCTGCCAGTGGCGATGCGGTCGCTATAGGTGAGATAAGACCAGCGTATTGCGCTTGGTATCGACCACCCGCACCACATACAACGTCTTGAAGATGAACGACATTCCCGCCGAGAACACGTCGGTCTTCTGCTTGAGCGGCTGCGTGATCTTGATCGGCGCGACCTGACGGCACGCGATCGACGCTTTCGTCGGATCTTCTGCGATGCCGAGCGTGCCCTTGACGCCGCCCGTGCGCGCCCGCGATACATAGCAGGTCACACCCTGCACGAGCGGATCGTCGTAGGCCTCGACGGTGACCTGATCCGAACCGGTGAAACGAAAGTTGGTGTTGACGCTGGCGAGCTCTTCTGCATACGCGAGACCCGCGCCGGATATCGCGGCATGCGCGACGAGGGCGGCGGCGGATGTGAGGGAACGTTTCATCGGAATCCTTCGGAAATGAGAAAGGGCGTCGTATTGTAGCGACGCCCCTGCTGTTTCCGTTTGACAAGCGGCTTTGCGGTGAATCCGAGCATCGCTGGTCGCAGGTCAATGAAAAATCAGATACAGGATCACGAGAACCACGACCGGTACGCCGAGCAGCCAACCGAGCAAATAAGGCATGTCGTCCTCCATTCGCGTGTTGTTTTTGACGAGTTCAGTATCGCGGCGCGGCGCGGGCCGCGTCAACCGTGTGCGTCTGAAACGCATGTAGGCGACGTCCCCTATCGGTTCTTACGTTTTCTTTACGAAATCATTATTTCATCGGATAAGACGACGCGGCCTCACGCGGCTTTTTAAAAAGCCGGTCCTGATACAGCGTCCGCACATAGTCGAGATGCGTGCTTGCGGCCTCGCGCGCACGCGGCGCATCGTGGGCGCCGATCGCCTCGTAGATCGCGCGATGCTGCGCGAGCAGACGGGCTTCGATTTCGTCGTCGTAATCGACCAGCCGGTGCGAGGTGAGCATCGATTCACGCAGCAGTTCGTTCAACCTGTGCATGACATGTGTGAGCGCGATTTTGTGCGTGGCATCGGCGATGGCGAGATGGAACGCCGCATCCTTTTCCGCGATGCGCGTGCTTTTCTCGGCGACGGCGCTTTGCAGCGTGGCATACGCCTTGCCGATGCGCGCGAGGTCGTCTTCCGTCGCGCGTTCGGCGGCGTAGGCCGTGGGAAGCGTTTCGAGGCCGTGACGCAGTTCGAGCACATCGGCGCTCGCGTCAGGCTGCTGCTCGAGGAGTGCCGCCAGCGGATGCGACACGAGCGGCGCCGTCACATCCGACACCACGAAACCGCCGCGCCCGACCGCGCGAATGAAACCGTCGGATTCGAGCCGGATCAGCGCTTCGCGCAGCGAGGGATGCGAGACGTTCAATTGCTCTGCGAGATCGCGCTCGGCGGTCAGCCAATGGCCAACAAAGCGGCGCGCATAAGGACGCCGCCGGTGTGGAGCGCGTATTTGCACGCAACTTCGCCGATTACGATTACATCGTGGGGTCATCGGCGAATTGTACGCATCACGTGCGCGAGCACTTCATCGCTATCGAACAGACCAGCGCGGTGCAGAAAGTCCGCCGCAATACCTATGAACTCGTCGAGTTCCTGCACGATGTGCTGAAGGTGCGCGATTTTCCATGGGCCGAGTTTCCGCATCGCGGGGGCTTGCACAACAGTTGCCGCGCAGTGCAGCATCTGCTGAAACGTCGAATTCGGAAGTCGCGGTCGAGGCCTATTCGAAGCCACGCGCTTTGCTGGAAGGCGTGAAGGGCATCGAATTCGTGTCACCCGCGCGCCCAGACGAATGCTGCGGTTTCGGCAGCACGTTTTCCGTCACCGAAGAGGCGGTCTCGGTGCGGATGGGGCAGGACAAAGTGCGTGATCATGTCGGCGCGGGCGCGGAATATATCGTGTCCGGCGACATGTCGTGCCTCATGCATCAGCAAGGCTGCGCCGAGCGCATGAAGCTCGACGCGCGTTTCATCCAATCGTACAGGTTCTGAACGGAGTGCGCGCATGACCAAGAGCGTTCGGATCGATCACGCCAAGGCGGCGGTCGCGTTCTTGCAGAAGCCCGATCACGTCGCGTTCCACGACAAGCGTTTGTGGGATCTGCGCTCGAAGCGCGATGTGCAGGTGCACGGCATTCCCGAATGGGAGACGTTGCGCGAACTGGCATCGGGCATCAAGGAACACACGCTGTCCAATCTCGCCGAGTACATCGCGCAGTTCACGGATCGGGCGGATAAGAAGGGCGTCGTCGTGTATTTCGTGGCCAACGCGGAGGAGCACAACGAACTCGTCTATAAGCTGATTAGCGAGCGCGGCATGACGTCGCTCGTCAAGAGCAAGTCGATGCTCAGCGACGAGTGCTACATGCGCGACTATCTGGATCCGCGCGGCATCACGGTGATGGAAACCGATCTCGGCGAGCGCATCCAGCAACTCGATCTTCAGGACCCGAGTCACATGGTGGTGCCGGCTGTGCACAAGCTGCGCGTGTACGTGGCCGAACTGTTCGGCAAGACCATCGGCACCGATCCAAAGAACAGCGACATTCACTATCTCGCCGAAAGCCAGCGCATGAACACGCGGCCGTATTTCGTGCACGAGAAGACAGCCGGCATGACGGGCTGCAATTTCGCGGTGGCGGAAACGGACACGGTCGTCGTGTGCACGAACGAGGGCAATGCGGACCTGTCGGCGAATGTGCCGCCCCTGCATATCGCCTCGATCGGCATCGAAAAGATCATTCCGACGATCGCCGATCTCGGCGTGTTCGTGCGCATGCTGTCGCGCAGCGCGCTCGGCTTGCCGATCACGCAGTACACCTCGCACTTTCGCACGCCGCCGCGTCTGGGCACGGAGATGCACTACATCCTCGTCGATAACGGCCGCTCCGAATGTCTCGCGATGAACGACTTCTGGTTCTCGCTCAAGTGCATCCGCTGCGGCGCGTGCATGAACACGTGTCCGGTGTATCGGCGCAGCGGTGACTTGTCGTACGGCGGCACGTACTCCGGGCCGATCGGCGCGATCACCAATCCGACTTACGATCTCAAGCATTATAGCGCGCTGCCGTTCGCCTCGACGATGAACGGCAGTTGCACTAACGTCTGCCCGGTGAAGGTGAACATCCGTGAGCAAATCTACAAGTGGTGCGCGGTGATCGCGGAGAAGCACGAGGTGCCGTTCGTGAAGCAGGAAGTGTTGAAGATGGCGGGGTGGCTGCTCGCCAGTCCGACGCTTTATCGCGGCACCGTGGCGTCGCTCGGCGACGCGCTCAAGCGGCTGCCCAACTAACCCACTCAACATCTGGGGCGCGAACGCGATCTGCCCGAAGCGCCCGCCGAGACCTTCCACGAGTGGTACAAAAAGAACTGGAAGCCCGCCAAATGGAAGATCCGTGCGGCGCAGCCCGCCTCGCGGCCGTGTCCCGACGTGCCGATCTTTCCGGCGGCCGCAGGCGATTTGCGCGAACGGTTCATCGCCGTGCTGACGCCGATGGGCGGCACGTGCGTCGATGCTTCCGGTCTGGACGACGTGAATGCGCTGATCGCGTCACGCTTCGGCGCGGATGCGGTGGTGGCGTCACGCCGTGTCGGGCGTGAAGGGCACGCGCGTGCTGTCCGTCGGACCGTGCCGGCATCGCTCGAAAACGTCGATGTGGGCGTTGTGCGGGCGCGCTTCGGTGTCGCGGAAACCGGCTCGGTGTGGTTCAGCGAGCAGGAGTAAGAGGAGTAGGAGAGAGGAAGGAGTATGTGGTCAACTTGATCTATTATATCATGCAGCATCTGGTCGTGCTGCTCGCTCCCTCGCAACTCGTCGAGGGCTTGCAGCAGGTCTATCAGCGCGCTATGCGGCGCTGGTCACCGGACCGTCCGCGACGGCGGATATCGAAGGTGCGCTGATCCGCGGCGCACAGGGCGTGCGCTCGCTGACCATCGTGTGGCTCGCGTGAACACGCGTCCGCGCGCTTAGTACCGCCAGAAAAGCGCCAGCGCGATGCCGCCGAACAGCGCCCACTTGACGACGTAATAGACGGTCCGGTCCCACGCCTTCAGCCGTTTGCCGACTAGCCGAACCTGATACAGATACTTGAACGCGCGATTCAACCCGCCCGTGCGATCGCCGGCCTCGTTTGGCGATGCGGCTGCGCGCATCAGGAACACGCCCATCTCGTGATTCACGGCTTGCGCCCAGCGGAATCGCATCGGCTCATTCGATGTCGCAGAACAGGATAATACGGTCCTTCTGCGTCGTGTTCTCGGCCCAGTGCAGATAGGTTTCGTCGAACACGACATCTTCGCCGTCGCGCCACGAGTAACGTTCGCCATCGACGACGATTGTGCAGCCGTCGTCGTTCGGCGTGTCGAGCCCGAGGTGATAGCGCAGCGATCCCGCGTACGGATCGCGATGCAGCGTGAGCGTGCTGCCGGGCGGGAGCATCGCGAACATCGCGGCCTTCACGGACGGAATCCCTTGGGGGGATCGCGAGCGTTTTCGGACACACCGCCACCGCAGACGGATGCGGTCGGTCGTACCACTTCAGATAAAAGCACCGCCAGCCGCGCCGGAAAAACGAGTTGAAGCCGATGTCGTTGTACTTCTCCGCCGGCTGGATCTTGCTCGCCTCATGCAATGCGAGGCTTCGGCGCGGATGGTCTCCCATTGCGCCTTGATGGGCGCCAGATCGGGAAATAGGGAAGAGACGAGACAAGGCGTCGACGGTACGCTGGAGAACAGATACACGAAGCCGTTCATCGGCGACATGAATGTCGAATGGTCGGACAGTTGCCGGAAAAATCCGTGGCGAACCTTGCCGCGCAATGTGTATAAGCCGCGCACGCGACGAAGAGCAGCAGGATGGCCCAGCGTATTTCATGCTCCTTTGCGTTAAAGTGCAACGCATTCCGTTTGTGTCAAAAATTATGAAACGGGAACGAAAAGCTTGCCAAAATGGCGGGGTGAAACACGAACCTGTAACGCAAACGGGGAACGTGCGGCGGAAAGCAAAAGTCCAGTCATTGATTGGGCTTTTGCTGGAGCTTTTGGCTCCCCGACCTGGGTTCGAACCAGGGACCCACGGATTAACAGTCCGGCGCTCTACCGACTGAGCTATCGGGGAACATCTGCGATGGGTGAACATCTGCAGCAGCGATGTGAAATTGAAATTATAGGGAGCGTTTGCTACCCTGTCAACGCCGATTTCTCATTTGATACAGTTTTTCGCAAGGATTCGAATTTGTCTTAAATCCTGCAAAAGCCAGCCAAAGCGGTCGAATTCAGCCGATCAGCGCTCGAGCAGGTTCAGCTTTTCTTTCACGTCCTTGAAGTTGTCCGATTCAGGCAGCGGCGCCTTGGTCTTGGTGATGCTCGGCCAATTGCGCGACAGTTCGGCGTTCAGTTCGGTGAAGTGCTGCTGATCGCCAGGGACGTCTTCTTCGGCGTAGATGGCGTTGACCGGGCACTCGGCGACGCACACGGCGCAGTCGATGCACTCGTCGGGATCGATCGCGAGAAAGTTGGGACCTTCACGGAAGCAATCCACCGGGCACACGTCCACGCAATCAGTGAACTTGCACTTGATGCAGCTTTCGGTCACAACGTGAGTCATTCGGGCTCCTGCGTGTGGAATCTGTGGGGCAGGCCCTTTCTTTGGCCTCTCCCGGCGTTTTCGCGCCGTGAGGGGCATGGGCACTTGCATAAACTCATATTGTAGCGTAACGGTCAATTCCGCAGCGAGTGCGCCATCGCGCGCTTTAGATCGACTCGTGATGTGGATATGCCTTCGCTTTTTACGGCGCAGGGAACCGCGTCCAGGCGCCCGCTAATCTAAAAGGGTCAGCATGACCGGTGAACGATGCCGCATTCGGGTAACATGATCTCGACGACCCGCGCTTCGAGACGGCGCGCGGTCACCTCGCATCGATGTTTCAGTCAGAACCATGATCATCAATTCGCTGCTCGATACCGACCTCTATAAATTCACGATGATGCAGGTCGTCCTGCATCATTTCCCAGCGGCGCACGTCGAGTACCGCTTCCGCTGCCGCACGGCCAACGTCGATCTCGTGCCGTACATCGATGAAATTCGGGACGAGGTGCGCCAGCTCTGCAACTTGCGCTTCAAGGAAGAGGAGCTCGAGTATTTGCGGCAGATGCGCTTCATCAAGAGCGATTTCATCGACTTTCTAGCGCTGTTCTACCTGAACGAAAAGTCGATCCGCATTTCGCCGTCCCCCAAGGGCAACGGCGAGATCGACATCATGATCGAAAGGCCGTGGCTGCACACCATTCTCTTTGAGATTCCGGTGCTCGCCATCGTCAACGAGGTGTATTTCCGCAATACCCAGCGCAAGCCCGAGTTCGAAACCGGGCGCGAGCGTCTGCGCGACAAGATCAAACTGCTCGTCACGCCGCCCGAGTATTCGGACTGCAAGATCGCCGATTACGGCACGCGCCGCCGCTTCTCCAAGCAATGGCACGAGGAAGTGCTGATAACGCTCAAGGAGCGGCTCGGCGCGCAGTTCACGGGCACCAGCAATGTGCTCTTCGCAATGCAGCACGGCCTGCGTCCTCTCGGCACCATGGCGCACGAATACCTCCAGGCATGTCAGGCGCTCGGCCCGCATTTGCGCGACTCGCAAATTTTCGGCTTCGAGATGTGGGCGAAGGAATATCGCGGCGATCTGGGTATCGCACTGTCGGATGTGTACGGCATGAAGGCGTTCCTGCGCGACTTCGACATGTACTTCTGCAAGCTGTTCGACGGCGCGCGTCATGATTCCGGCGATCCCTTCGACTGGGGCGAACGGCTGCTCAGGCATTACGAGGAAAACCGCTGCGATCCGCGCACCAAGATTCTCGTGTTTTCGGACGCGCTCGATATCCCGAAGGTGCTGCAACTGTACGAGCGCTTTCGTGGGCGATGTCAGCTCGCGTTCGGCGTCGGCACGAATCTGACCAACGATCTCGGTTACCAACCTTTGCAGATTGTCATCAAGATGGTTCGCTGCAACGGCCAGCCGGTCGCCAAACTGTCCGATTCGCGGGGCAAGAATATGTGCGATGACAAGGCTTATCTCGCCTATCTGCGTCAGGTGTTCGGCATTCCGCAGCCCGTCGGCGAAGACTGAACGGGCGAACGTGCATTCGGCCTATGCCGTTCGGTCGGGGTTCGCGTGAGGGGACCGCTCGTTATAGCTCGTTATAATTTGGAATGCGTCGCCTGCTTTGCAACGCGCGCCCATTCCACGCTTGAATTCACGAGGACGGCACCATGGACACATCGGCCGCGCGCCGCCGCATCGGACTATGTGCAGCGTCATCCCGCTGGACCGCGTCCGCCGCTATCCGCCACGCGCGACGATCTGATCGCGCGTTTCCGTCTCGAAGCCGAGCGTTTCTCGACCACGGTCGCCGAAGTCGATTCCCCCGCCGATACGCCTGCCGAAGCCGCGCGATATCTCCAGTCGCTCGCACTTGCCACCAACGCGGTGGCATGGCCCGCGCTGGCCGATCTGCCGTTTGCGCAAGCGGGCATACGCGCGGCGTTCCGCAAACCCGAAGACGCCGATCTGGTCGGTATCACCGGCTGCTTTTGCGCGACGGCCGAAACGGGTTCGCTTGTGCTGCTTTCGGGAGCAGACAACCCGCGTCCGGCGCGCTGCTGCCGCAGACGCATATCGCCATCCTGCCGACGTCGCGCATCGTGGCGGCGCATGAGGACGCCTTCGCGCTGATCCGCGCGGAACGCGGTGAACTGCCGCGCGCGGTCAATTTGGTGTCCGGGCCGTCGCGCACCGCGATATCGAACAGACCATCGTGCTTGGCGCGCATGGGCCGTATCGCGTGCATGTGATCGTCGTGCGCGGAGCCTGAGACGGTGCGGCGTGTATCTTTGCGCGGACTCGCCACGCTCAGCGCACCTTGAGCGCGTCAGCGGCATCGCTCGACGGTGCGTCGTTGTTGGCTGCGTGGGGCATTCCATTCGTCGGCATCCTCTTGTCGATCGCGGTGTTCCCGCTGATCGCGAATGAGATCTAGCCTCGCCATTACGGCAAGATCGCCGCGCTCTGGGAAGTCGCGTTTCTCGCGCCGTTCGCGGGGTCCTTCGGCATCGGCGCGGCGGCGGGCGTGCTCATGCACGCGCCGCTTGAGGAATACGTGCTGTTCATCATCCTGTTCGCGTCGCTTTACACGGTGGCGGGCGGCATCTGTGTGCGCGGCGATCTGCGTGGCTCGGCGCGGCTCAGCACCAGACTGATCGCGCTCGGCACCGCGCTCGCGAGCATCATGGGCACCACGAGCGCGGCCATGCTGCTGATCCGCCCGTTGCTACGCGCGAACGGAAATCGCAGGCACGTGGTGCATGTCGTCGTGTTCTTCATCTTTCTGGTCGCGAACACGGGCGGCTCGCTTTCGCCGCTCGGCGATCCGCCGCTCTTCCTCGGCTTTCTGAATGGCGCCGATTTCTTCTGGACGACGGCGCATCTCGCCGCGCCGATGCTGTTCATTTCCGTCGTGCTGCTCGCAGTTTTCTACGCGCTTGATCGTCATTACTGGCGCACGAAAGAAGATGCGTCCGGCGCGGTCGCGGAGTCGCCGGCCGGCGCGCCGCGCGGCATCGACGGCAAGATCAACTTCATGCTGCTCGCGGCGATCATTGCGCTGGTGCTAATAAGGCGGCGTCTGGAAACCGGGTATCGCGTTCGACGTGATCGGCACGCACGTCGCATTACAAAGCATCGTGCAGGATGTCGCGCTACTCGGTGTACTCGGGGCCTCGTTCACGCTCACGCCGAAGCATGCGCGCGACGGCAACGCATTCGACTGGGCACCGATCGAAGAGGTCGCGAAGCTATTCGCCGCGATCTTCATTACCATCGCGCCGGTCATCACGATCCTGCGCGCGGGCAAGGCGGGCGCGTTCGCGGGCATCGTGTACGCGGTGTCGGATGCGCAGGGCAAGCCGATCGATCTCGCGTATTTCTAGGCGATGGGTCTGCTCTCGTCGTTCCTCGACAATGCGCCAACCTATCTGGTGTTCTTCAATCTCGCAGGCGGTGATGCCCGTACGCTCATGACCACCGACGCCACGACGCTCGATGCCATCTCGGCGGGCGCGGTGTTCATGGGCGCGAATACGTATATCGGCAACGCGCCGAATTTCATGGTGAAGGCGATCGCGGAATCGCGCGGCATCCGCATGCCGAGTTTCTTCGGCTATCTCGGCTGGTCGTGCGTTGTCCTTCTGCCGCTTTTTGCCGTCACGGGCTGGCTATTTTTCCTGGAGTAACCGATGAAGAAGAAAGTACTCGTCGCGCGTTCCACGTTCCCCGATGTGATCGAGCGCCTCAAGCAGTATTTCGATGTCGACGTGAATCTGGGCGACGTTCTGCCGCAAGCGGAATTCGCGCGACGCATCGCCGACAAGGACGGCGTGTTTTCGGCCGGCGAGCTGGTCGGCGAAAACGAACTCGCGGGCGCGCCGAATCTGAAGGTCGTCGCGAACATGGCGGTTGGCTACAACAACTTCGACATACATGCGTTCAACGTGCATGGCGTGCTCGGCACCAACACGCCGAACGTGCTGAACGAAACCACTACCGACTTCGGCTGGGCGCTGATGATGGCGGCGGCGCAGCGCGTCACCGAATCCGAGCACTTCCTGCGCGTGGGCAAGAGGCAGAAATGGTCGTTCGATTCCTTCCTCGGCAGCAACGTGTACGGCTCCACGCTCGGCGTTATCGGTATGGGACGCATCGGGCAGGCGCTGGCGCGGCGTGCGACCGGCTTCGACATGCGCGTGATCTATCACAATCGCTCGCGCGTTGCACCGGAGATCGAGTCGAAGCTCAATGCCGAATACGCGTCGAAGGAAGACCTGCTCAAGCGAGCGGATCATGTCGTGCTCGTGCTGCCGTACACGAAGGAAAACCAGCACACGATCGGCGCGAAGGAGATCGCGTTGATGAAGCCGACTGCCACGCTCACGAACATCGCGCGCGGCGGGATTGTCGATGACGCGGCGCTGATTCAGGTGCTGCGCGAGAACCGTATCGCGGCGGCGGCGCTCGACGTGTTCGAGGGCGAGCCGAACTTCAATCCCGACTTCCTCGTGCTCGACAATGTCGTGCTGACGCCGCATATCGCGAGTGCGACCGAAGCCACGCGCCGCGCCATGGCCAATCTTACCGCGGATAATCTCATCGCCGGGCTGGGCGAAGGGCCGCGCGCGGGCAATCCGCCGAATCCCATCAATCCGGACGTGCTGAAGAAATGATCGATATGCTGTACGGTGCGGTCGCACTTCTGGCGCTCGTGCTGGTCATTGCGCTGGTCGTGTTGTTCGTCGTGATGAAGCGCGGCGCGAACGACGATGTGATCGACGAATTCACCGCGCTCGCCGATCACGTCAACGACATGGGCGAGGCGCACACGCGGGGGCAGGAGCGGCTTGAACGCGGCTTGCGCGGCGATATCGCGGAGACGGCGCGTGTGTCGCGCATGGAATCGCAGAGCGGCTTCGCGCAGTTCCATCAGACGCTGACCACGCAGTTGGCGAGCACGTCGAACGTGCAGAACGCGCAGTTCGCCGCGTTCGCCCAACAATTCGCGCAGCAGAGCCAGCAGGTGCGTGAGGACCAGCAACGCGCTCAAGCGCTTCGCCAATTCGATGACGCTGCATTTCGGCCAGTTATCCGAGGCGAACGAGCGGCGGCTCGGCGAAGTGCGTGCGACGCTCGAGACGCGGCTCAAGGATATCGACTCGAACAACGCCGCGAAGCTCGAAGAAATGCGCCGTACCGTCGACGAAAAACTTCACGCGACACTGGAATAACGCTTGGGTGAATCGTTCAAGCTGGTGTCGGACCGGCTGGAGCAGGTGCTGATGCCGGACCAGTATGTGGAGAATGTTGCGACCATTCCGAAGAGCAACGAACGCGTCGAGTTCGCGATCAGACTGCCGGGCAGGGGCACACAGGGCGACGCGGCCACACCGGTCTGGCTGCCCATCGACGCGAAGTTTCCGCGCGAGGACTACGAACGCCTGATCGAAGCGCAGGACCGCGCGGACCCGGTCGCGGTGGAAGAGGCATCGAGCGCACTCGAAGGGCGTTTGTGCGCCGAAGCGAAATCGATCGCGCAGAAGTATGTCGCGCCGCCGCACACCACCGACTTTGCGCTGCTATTCCTGCCCACCGAAGGTTTGTATGCCGAAGTTTTGCGTCGTCAGGGCCTGAGCGATTTTCTGCAGCGTGAGTATCGCGTGAGCGTGGCTGGCCCGACCACCTTGACCGCGCTGCTGAACAGTTTGCAGATGGGCTTCAGAACGCTCGCCATCGAAAAGCGCTCGAGCGAGGTGTGGCAGATGCTCGGCGCGGTGAAGACCGAGTTCGGCAAGTTCGGCGAAGTGCTCGCGCGCACCAAGACGCAGCTCGAAACCGTTACACGGTCCATCGAAGCGGCGCAGATGCGCACACGTCAGATGAACAAGCGTCTGCGCGACGTAGAGGCGTTGCCGGGAGAACAGGCGCAAGGCCTGCTGGGAGAGTCGTCGCCCGAGAGCGACGACGAGACGTGACGCGTTACTTCGCGGCGGAGGCGGCGAGCTGTTCGAGCGCGTCGCCGGTCATGCGCACGATGCGCCAGTCGGGCAGCACGGGCGCGCCCATTTTTTCGTAGAAGTCGATGGCGTTCTGATTCCAGTCGAGCACGGACCATTCGAAGCGTCTGCATTACCGCTCGACGGCGAGTTCCGCGAGCTTTTTCAGCATCGTCGTGCCGAGTCCGCTACCGCGCAGCGCCGGGCGCACGTAGAGATCTTCAAGATACAAACCGCGCTTGCCGAGGAAAGTCGAGAAGTTGTGGAAAAACAGCGCGTAGCCGACCACTTCGCCGTCCTGTTCCACGACCAGCGCTTCCGTCGAAGCACGTGCGCCGAACAGCGCGTCCTGCACGCCTTCTTTCGTGGCAGTGAACAGATGCGTGAGCTTCTCGAACTCGGCGAGTTCGTACATCAGCGCGAAGATCGCGTCGACGTCGTCGGGCGTGGCGGCGCGGATCGACGCGGCGCTCACGCTTCCTCTGGCGCGTCGGTCAAAACGATTTCGATGCCGCCGAAGCGCGATGCCACCCAATTGTACGCGTGGCAGGCGATCCACAACAGCACGAAGCCGAGGATGGCGTTGAGCAGCAACGCGCTCGTGACGGTGCTCACTTCCACCGAGCCGTATCGTACGAATGCGACCACCACGCCGAGCAGCACGATGGGCACGCTGAAGGTGAGGTACACGAGGATCAGGGCCTTGGCCGTCGGTCCCGGTGCGATGGATGAGATCTGCTTTTTCATAGAGGTAAAACTCCGTCTATCGATGAAATTGAATCATTGTGTCGATATCGCTCGATGCGCGTATGCGTCAGATCAGGCCGTCGAACGGCACGATCTCGACCTCGTCGCCCGCGTCCACGTCGCCTCGCGCATGTTCGAGCACGATGAAGCAATTGGCTTCGCTCATCGAACTCAGCACGCCCGAGCCTTGCTGACCGGTCGTCACCACGCTTCAGCCGCCGTCGTCGTGACGCATCGCGATGCCGCGCTGGAACTCGGTGCGGCCCGCGCGTTTCTTTATCGGCCCGGCGCAGGTCGCGCGGATGCGCAGCGTCGACTTGTGCGTTGCGCCCGACATCGTGAGCAAGGCTTCGCGCACGATGAAGTAGAACATCGCCATCACCGCAACCGGATTGCTGGGCAGTCCGAAGAATAGCGCCGACTCGCCGGTGCCCGCGCGCGGTCCCGACCAGATGCGGCCGAAGGCGAGCGGGCAGCCGGGGCGCATCGCGATCTTCCAGAACGGGACGTCGCCCAGCGTGTTCATCAACTCGCGCGTAAAGTCCGCGTCGCCGACCGATACGCCGCCCGAACTGATGACGACGTCCGCCGCTCGTGTCGCGCGGCGAAGCGCATCGTCCAGCGACGCGCGGTCGTCGCGTACGATGCCGAGATCGACCGTCTGGACACGGCGACATCCGCGATACCGAGCGACGCCAGCAAGCCGAGATCTGATGCCCACACGATGCGGCCCACGCGCAGCGCAGGTTTGCCGCGCGCCAGGTCTTCGCCGGACAGGTGCCGGTTCTGCCCGGGCCGCACCGCCGAAGCGGGTGGCGTCGCCGTCACGCGTGATGAGCTCTTGCGGCACGACTGTGTCGCAGCCCGGCGGCATCAGCGTGCCGGTCATGATGCGCACGCATTGACCCGCGCCCGGGGCATCGGCGAACGGGCGGCCGGCGAACGCGGTGACCGCAACGGTCAGATCGACGATTGTGCCAGTGCCTGCGAGCACACCCCCGCGAATGCGTAGCCGTCCATCGCGGAGTTGTCGAAAGCGGGCACTTTGATGGGCGAGATCACGTCTTCGGCGAGCACGCGGTCCAGTGCGTCGAACAGTCGCACGCACTCCACCGCCGATTCGCCCGCGCGCGGCATGGCTCACTGGCGCACGATCTCCTGCGCGGCCTCGACGGGCAACGCGTTTGGATCGTACTCGGTGACGCAACCGGAAAGGGGCTTAGACGTGATCATGAGCGGGAATGGGTCGCGGACGTGATCCGGGCGAGGGTGCGGCATGCGCGCGTGAGATTAGCGCCCGAATGCGTCAGCGGCTTGTCATGGCTGCGGCGCGTGCTGTAGCTAGCGGCGCTCCAGCGCGGCCAGCTGGTGTAAATCAATTGATATTGTAAAACGCACGATCGTCGTGAAATGGTACTTCCGCCACCCTGTGGCTTGCGTTCGCCGGCGGCGAGCCACGCTTCGAGGTCGTCCGCGAGCGAGGTCCACAGCAAGGCGAATACGGGATGCGCGGTGCGCGTGCCATCCGCTTCGTGCGTGGCCGCGTAGGCGATGTCGGTATTCGCCGCGCGCAAAGCCTGCATCAGCGTGAGGCCGAGTCGCGGGTCGACGAAGGGCGCGTCACATGGCGCGGTCAGCACGAATTCGGTGTGCGCGGCGCGCAGTCCGTCGGCGAGGCCCGCGAGCGGGCCGGAAAAATCGCCCGTGCGTATCGGCGACGACGCGTGCATTGAACGATGCGCCCATTCGCGTGTATTCGGCAACAGAGCGATTGGCGCTGATCAGCATCGCGCCGGTTTGCGGGGGAGCTGGCGTAACGCGTGCAGCGCGAGCGGTTCGCTGCGGAACAGTTGCATGCCCTGGTCGACGCGGCCCATATGCGAGCCGCGCCCGCCGGCGAGTAGCAAACCGGTGATGTGCGAAGTATCGAATGAAGAGGAACGCATGCGCGGCTTGGCTTCAGCCGCCGATGTACGACATCTCGATGCGCGGCACCTGCTCGTTCGCGGATCGCGAAGCACTGCCGCGCAATTGCGAATAACGATCGCCGCGTGCCTGCCAGATACGCGCGACGGCGGTCGCCACGGCTTCATCGCTCGCGCCGCCACGGATCAGTCCGCGCAGATCGTGTCCGGCGCTGGCGAACAGGCAGAGATAGAGCTTGCCTTCCGTGGACAGCCGCGCGCGCTTGCCGTCGCCGCAAAAGGCGCGCGTTACGCTCGAAATCACCCCGATTTCGCCGCCGCCGTCCTGATAGCCCCAGCGCTACGCGGTTTCGGCGGCGGAATGGGCTTGGCACGAGCGAGAAGTGCGCGTCGATCAGTTCGACGACTTGCGCCGACGGTAGCACTTCGCTCATGTTCCAGCCGTTCGACGCGCCGACATCCATGTATTCGATGAAACGCAGGATTGCGCCGCTGCCTTTGAAGTGGCGCGCGAGCGGCACGATCTCCTGATCGTTCGTGCCGCGCTTGACTACCATGTTGATCTTCACCGGATCGAGCCCGATGGCCTGCGCGGTCTCGATGCCGTTCAGCACGTCGGCGACGGCGAAATCCGCGTCGTTCATGCGGCGGAAAGGGCGTCGTCGAGCGCATCGAGACTCACCGTGACGCGCGACAAGCCGGCGTTTTTTAGCGACTGCGCCTTGCGCGCGAGTAGCGAGCCGTTGGTCGTGAGCGTGAGATCGAGCGGACGGCCTTCGGGCGTGTGCAGGAGCGCGAGCCGCTCGATCAGATATTCGATGTTCTTGCGCAGCAACGGCTCGCTGCCCGTCAGGCGGATTTTCTCGACGCCGTGCGCGACGAACACACGTGCGAGCCGCTCGATTTCCTCGAACGACAGCAAGGCCGCGTGCGGCAGAAACTGGTAGTGCTTGTCGAAGACTTCGCGCGGCATGCAGTCGCAGCGGAAGTTACAGTGATCCGTTACCGAAATGCGTAGGTCGCGCAAGGGGCGGGCGAGCGTGTTCGTTATGAGCCCGGACAGCGACGTCGCGACACCGGAAAAGTCCGGAATCGCGCTGATGTCGGCCAGGGGAATGATGTGTCGGGACATAGATGCTCGCGGGCGTGGAAGCTGTTTTCGAACGTTGTAATCAGAAGGTCATTTTAGCGGATGCGGCCCTTCCGGGTTATCGGCGGGACGGATACGCATCCTCAGGCTTTCACCTAAGCAGGATGCAAAAAAGCGCCATCGACATGAATCGATGGCGCTTTCTGCCTTTGCAGATCGCGCGGCGGGTGTCGGTCGCCGCGAGGTTCCGCTCAGGTTCCACGCTCAGGTTCCGTTTAGGTTCCCGCTCAGTGCAGCGTCTTGCTGGTCTCGACCTGCTGCATCGGCGTCGGATCGACTGGCGGCGACGCCTTGCGCTCGCGCGGTACGCGTGCCGGTTCGCGCGCCGTGGCGGCGCTTGCTTCGCGCAGCTTGTCGGCGTCGGTGTTGACCCAGACGAGGCCGGCATTTTCCAGCATCGGCTGGAGCGTTTCCGGCGACATCGGCTGCGCGGCCGGCACGGCGCGGGGCGCTTCCGGTGCCTTCGGCGCTTCAGATGCTTGCGGCGCTGTTTCGAATGCAACCGGCGCTTGCTTGCTTACGATCGGAGTCGTTTCCACGATCGGCGCGACTGGAGCGACCGACGTCGCTTCCGGCGTCGGCGCGACGGCTGCGGTTTTTACCGGCTCAGCGGCGTGGGCTTCAGCTTCGGCGGGCGCTTCGACCGGAGCGGCCGGCGTTTCCACCGGTTGCGCGGTCTCGACAGACTTCGGCGCTTCCATTGCGGCGGGTGCGAACGGTGCGAACGGATCGACAGGCGTCGTTTCGGCGACCTTCGGCGTCGGGCCGAACGGGTTCTCCATCGACGGCGCGGCGTTCGGCTTGGCGAAGAACTCGGGCGCCTGTTCCGGCGAGTGAAGCTTCCCCTCGACCGGTTCCGTTTCCACGCGCGGCTCGGCGGCGGGGGCAGGCGCAGGCGCGGTTTCCGCGGCCTTTGCTGCTACGTACTCGGCTTCTACCGGCTTCGCTTGCGCTTCTTCGAGGACCGGCTGGGCCTCCGGCGCTGCGACCGGACGCGGCTCGCGGCGCGTGGCGGTTTCCTGCGCGGTTTCGGCATCGAACACGCCGGCTTGCGCCGACAGGCTTTCCGCCGAACCTTCGGCCTCCGCCACGTCGGCGGCGTGATTCACCGTCATGCCATCTTCTTCGCGCTCGCGACGACCGCCACGACGGCCGCGGCGACGGCGGCGGCGCTCTTCACCGTCACGCGCGCCATCCGGCGATGCATTCGCGTCGGTCGGCAGCCCATCGGCATCGACCTGCGCCGCTTCGACGATTTCCGACGGCACCGTTTCGCCTTGCGTCAGTGCTTCGACTGCGGCATCCGGTTGCGGCTTGCGACGCTTGCCGCGTTCGACACGCTCTGCGCGGTCGGGACGCTCGCCGCCTTCCTGACGGGCATTGCGTTCACGCGGTTCCCGACCTTCCCGCGGCTCGCGCAACTCACGGCTTTCGCGACCCTCGCGACCGCCGCGCGCTTCGCGATCCTCGCGGCGCTGACCCTGACGGCCGGCGCCGTTGCTGCCCGTGCCCGCACCTGCCGCTACGCTGCCGACTGCTGCGCCATCACGACCCGCGCCGCCATGACGATTGCGGTTGCGATCGCCGCTGCCCGTGCGTTCGCTGCGCTCGCGCTGCGGACGCTGCGCCGGTTGCGCTTCGACCAGAGCTGGCGCCGGAGCGGGCGCTTCGGGCTGAATGCCGAACAGATTTTTGATCCACGCGATGAAACCGCCGCGCGCGGGCACCGGCGTCGGTGCGGGCACGGCTGCCGCTTCGACCGGAGCCGGCTTGACCGGCGCGCTCGGTGCGGGCTTTTCGGGCGTGATGCCCTTGACCGCCGCTTCCTGCTTCGGCTTCACTTCCTCGCTGCGCTTGCTGTAGCCGGTTTCCGATTCGAGTTCGGTGGCGGCTTCGACGGCCATCTTCCACGACGCGCGCGGATCGTCGAGGCGCGCATCGTCGTGACGCAGACGTTCCAGCTTGTAGTGCGGCGTTTCCAGATGCTTGCTCGGGATCAGCACGACATTGACCTTGAAGCGCGACTCGATCTTGTTGATCTCCGAGCGCTTCTCGTTCAGCAGGAAGGCGGTGATTTCGACTGGCACCTGGCAGTGGATCGCCGCCGTGTGCTCCTTCATCGCCTCTTCCTGAATGATCCGCAGCACTTGCAGCGCGGACGATTCGGTATCGCGAATATGACCCGTGCCGTTACAACGCGGGCACGTCACATGGCTGCCTTCGGAGAGCGCCGGACGCAGACGCTGACGCGAAAGCTCCATCAGGCCGAAGCGCGAAATCTTGCCCATTTGTACGCGGGCTCGGTCGTGCTTGAGCGCGTCTTTCAGGCGTTGCTCGACTTCGCGCTGGCTCTTGGCCGACTCCATGTCGATGAAGTCGATCACGATCAGACCGCCCAGATCGCGCAGACGAAGCTGACGCGCGACTTCGTCGGCGGCTTCGAGGTTGGTGCGCGTGGCGGTTTCCTCTATGTCCGCGCCCTTGGTCGCGCGCGCCGAGTTCACGTCGATTGCGACGAGCGCCTCGGTGTGGTCGATCACGATCGCGCCGCCCGAGGGCAGGGGCACCGTGCGCGAGTACGCTGTTTCGATCTGATGCTCGATCTGAAAGCGCGAGAAGAGCGGCACGTCATCATGATAGCGCTTCACCTTCTGCAGGTTGTCGGGCATCACGATATCCATGAAGACGCGCGCCTGATCATGGATTTCGGTCGTGTCGATGAGGATTTCGCCGATGTCCGGCTGGAAGTAGTCGCGAATCGCGCGGATGACGAGGCTCGATTCGAGATAAATGAGCATCGGCTGACCGGCGACGCCGCTCTGCGACGCGGCTTCGATGGCGCGCCACAGTTGCATCAGGTAGTTCAGGTCCCACTGGAGCTCTTCGGCGGAGCGACCGATACCCGCCGTGCGCGCAATGATGCTCATGCCTTCCGGCAGTTCGAGCTGCGCCATGGTTTCGCGCAGTTCCTGCCGCTCGTCGCCCTCGATCCGGCGCGACACGCCGCCGCCGCGCGGGTTGTTCGGCATAAGCACGAGATAGCGACCGGCCAGCGAGATGAACGTGGTCAGTGCCGCGCCCTTGTTGCCGCGCTCTTCCTTCTCGACCTGAACGATCAGTTCCTGGCCTTCGCGCAGCGCGTCCTGGATGCGCGCGGAACGCATCTCGACGCCGTCGCGGAAATACTGGCGGGCGACTTCCTTGAACGACAGAAAACCGTGGCGGTCTTCGCCGTAATTGATGAAGCAGGCTTCGAGCGACGGCTCGATGCGGGTGACGACTCCCTTGTAGATATTGCCTTTGCGCTGTTCGCGCCCGGCGGTTTCGATGTCGATGTCGATGAGCTTCTGCCCATCGACGATGGCGACGCGCAATTCCTCTTGCTGCGTCGCGTTAAACAGCATGCGTTTCATGAAACGGCTCCAGAGCAGCTCCGCTTTCCCTCGTCTTGCGAATCGGCGCCGGTGATTCGGAAATCACGCGCGCGAAGCGGGAAGGTGGCGTGCCACGCTTTTTGTGTTGTCACAAAGCACGCTGGAGCGGGACTTCTGGCGGGAGAATTGCCGAAAGCGGGCAGGCCGCGCGCGTTGAAGCGTGGCGGCTTTGCCGTGGGGCACATGCGAACGACCGAGGAGACACTGACGCGGCATTTTGCGCGGCTGAGGATGAACGGCGGCGCGGCGGTTTCCACGTCTCAAAATAGACGCGCCAAAACCGGGGCGCTCTTGCAACTGTCCTGACCTCCCCGACGGCGGCGGCAAAGTTCAGGCTTCGAGGAGGCTTCGCGCGAACTGTCGCGATGCTTCACCTTCCGCTGCCTGTCTTACCCTTGCGGCCCGACCGCGCTGGCAATACCGTGGGCTAATGCTCTCGCGATTCCACCGTGTCTCGCGTCATTGCAACGTTCTCGCGCTTCGCAGCAATCAGCGCCGCAGCGATTTCGTTGTCGATTGTTCGCAATCCGGCTAGCCGCGATTGCCTGATTCTCCCGCTCGATGGCCGGGCTGATTCAGGCGGGCGTCCGGTTGAAGCATCCGGGCGCGTCAGTCTCGCCGATAAAATTCTTTTTGACCAAAAATCCGTTACCGTCGGCGATCGACATGACCGAACGCGCCTGTGGGCTCCATCCTTGCCGGTGATATCGCCGTGCGTGCAACTTGTTGCTCGATTTTCCGGGTGAGCAACCGACCCTGCGCGCAGATAAAATGGTTTATTGCTTGCGCCGGTACAGTCTGATGAATCTCGGCCTTGCTTGATCCGAAGCATCGACCTTTTCAGTCTGCTCACAAATTATATTCAGAATGAATGAGTTAGGCAAAACATCCCATAAACAGGTCGCGAGCGTGCAGGTGTCGATGATCGAAGTCGACGAAACCTCAGCCGGGCAGCGGATCGATAACTTCTTGCTACGCGTCTGCAAGGGGATGCCCAAAAGCCATATTTACCGGATTCTCCGAAGCGGCGAAGTGCGCGTGAACAAGGGCCGGATCGACGCGGCCTATCGGCTGGAGCAGGGCGATCTGGTGCGCGTGCCGCCCATTCGCGTTGCACAGGCGGATGCGGTGCCGGTATCGTCGAACGCGCCTGCCGCCGAATTTCCGATCCTGTTCGAGGACGATCACCTGATCGTGATCGACAAGCCCTCGGGTGTCGCTGTGCACGGCGGCAGCGGCGTGGCATTCGGCGTGATCGAGCAGTTGCGCAATGCGCGGCCGCAGGCCAAGTTTCTGGAACTGGTGCATCGGCTCGACCGAGAAACGTCTGGCGTGCTCATGCTCGCCAAGAAGCGCGCAGCGCTCGTCGATCTGCACGAGCAGATTCGCGAAAACCGCATCGACAAGCGTTATTACGCGGTCGGCTACGGCGACTGGCAAAGCGACTGGGACCGCCGGCGTGTCGTGAAAGTGCCGCTGCACAAGTACGTGGCCGCCGATGGCGAGCGGCGCGTACGCATTCAGGAAAACGGGCTGCCGGCGCATACCGTGTTCAATCTGATCGAGCGCTGGGACGATTACGCATGGATCGAAGCCGAACTCAAGACGGGACGCACGCACCAGATTCGTGTGCATCTGGCGAGCATCGGCCTGCCGATCGCGGGCGACGCCAAGTATGGCGATTTCGCCCTGAATAAAGAACTGGCGCGGCCGAGCGCGAAACCGGGGCTGAAGCGCATGTTTCTGCATGCGCATCGCCTCAAGATCACACATCCGGCGAGCGGCGAACCGCTGCAACTGGAAGCGCTGCTGCCGGCGGAGTGCCGGCGTTTCATCGATCAATTGAAGCAATCGAAACAATCGAACCAAAACTAACGAGAGACACTCTACATGGCGCGGTAGCAATTCGATCTGATCGTTTTCGACTGGGACGGTACCTTGATGGATTCGACCGCGCACATCACGCGCAGCATCCAGGCGGCGTGCCGCGACCTCGGGCTTCCGGTCCCGGCGGATGAGTCGGTGAATTATGTGATCGGCTTATTATGTGATCGGCTTAGGGCTGAAAGACGCGCTGCAAATATGCGCGCCGACGCTTGTGCTTGGCGATTACCCGCGTCTCGCGGAGCGCTACCGCTTCCATTTTCTGACGATGGGCCAGAAAAGACCGAACTGTTCGCCGGCGTGCGCGAGTTGTTGCAGGAACTGCGCGAGCAGGGTTATTTCCTCGCGGTCGCGACCAGCAAGCGCCGCGTCGGCCTGAATCGCGCGCTCGACGAAGTGCGGTTCACGAGCGCGTTCGACGGCACGCGTTGCGCCGACGAAACCTTCTCCAAGCCGCATCCCGCCATGCTGCACGAACTCACGCGCGAACTCGGGCAGGACCTTTCGCGCACGGTGATGATCGGCGACACCACGCACGACCTGCAAATGGCGATCAACGCGGACGCGGCGGGCATCGGCGTGGGGTACGGCGCGCATCCGGCGGATTCGCTGGCCGCGTTGCAGCCGAAGTTTTGCGCCGCGACAGCATCGCGTCGCTCGCGGGCTGGCTGCGGGAACGCCACCATGCGAGCGACGCGGTGCGCGTGTGCGCATCGGAGAACTCGCCGACGGCGGCGCGGGCGTGCGCATGAATGCTGCGGAGGCAAGCGGCGATGCGGTAGTCTTCTTCGTGCGCTACGACGGCAAGCCTTACGGTTACCTCAACCGCTGCGCGCATGTGCCGATGGAACTTGACTGGGTCGAGGGCCAGTTCTTCGAAAATTCGGGCCTTTATCTGATGTGCGCTACGCACGGCGCGATCTACGAGCCCGATAACGGCAAATGCGTCGGCAGGCCGTGCCGTGGCGCGCGGCTGCGGCAGCTCAGGCCGAGGAGCGCGAAACGCCCGAAGGCCGCACGGTGTTCTGGCTGCCAGACGAAGCGCTTCGCCCTGCCTGATTTCACCGCCCGATTCCTCTTTCCAATCACATAGTGACGCATGTCCGACAATTTTCCGCCCGATTCGTCCGCCCCGGCCGAGTCCCGCCCGCGCACGGCAACGATAACTGGGAGCGCGAGGCGCTCGAGCGCATCGCCATGGCGGCGGTTCGCGAGCAGCGCGCGGCGCTGGCGCATCTTCTTCCGTTTCGTGTTTTTCGGCGTGATCGCGGCGATCGTGTGGGGCGTGTTCAATTTTTCGGGCGATCGCGTCGCGAAGGCCGGCAAGCACACCGCACTGATCGATCTGCAAGGCGAGATCTCCACCAATGGCGACGCCAGCGCCGAGAACATCGACGGCGCGCTGGAAGCCGCGTTCGAGGACGATGGCACTCAGATCCACGGGCAGTTCATCGATGCCGTGAAGCAGGGACGCGGCAGTCGCCTGAAAGACGATTCGGACCTGTTCTCCGGCGAGTTCTGGACGGGCGAGAAGAGCGTCGATCTCGGTCTTGCCGACGGTTTTGGCAACGCGAGTTACGTGGCGCGCGAGATCATCAAACAGCCGGATATCGTCGATTACACGCAGAAAGAAAGCATCAGTGAGCGCGTGGTGAAGCGCTTCGGCGCGTCGATCGGGGATGCCGCCGTGCGCGCACTCACGCTCGGCGACAAGGCGTATATTCGCTGAGCGGAGGCGCGCCGGCGCCGTTATGACGCCAGCGACAGGAAGATCGCCGGGCGCTTGTGCAGGTCCGGCGCGCTCGCCTTCTTCCAGTCCGACGCCGCGCGCGTGACGATGGTTTCGCCCGGCAAGGTCAGATCGACGGCCACGCAAATGAGCGTCGACGGCGCGCAGGTGGCGATCAGCGTGTCGAGCATCGCACGATTGCGATAGGGCGTTTCGATGAAAATCTGCGTCTGATTGGCCTTGCGCGAAAGCTGTTCCAGTTCGCGCAGACGCTTGCCGCGTTCATTTGCATCGACCGGCAGATATCCGTTGAAGGCGAAGCTCTGGCCGTTCATGCCCGACGCCATCAGCGCGAGCAGAATCGAACTCGGGCCGACGAACGGCACGACTTTCACGCCGCGCTGATGCGCCCGATGCACCAGCAACGCGCCGGGGTCCGCGACCGCGGGGCAGCCCGCTTCCGACACCAGACCGGCATCCGCGCCCGCAAGGATCGGCGCGAGCAGCTTGTCGATCTCGACCGGCGGCGTGTTCACGTTCAGCTCGCGCACGTCGATTTCCTGAATCGGCCGTGTGGTGCCGACTTTCTTCAGAAACGCGCGCGTGGGTTTCGCGTTTTCACCGATGTAATAGCCGAGCGCGGCCGCCTGAGCGCGAACCGGTTCCGGCAGAACGTGTGCGAGCGCGGCGGCGTTGCCTTCACCGAGCGTGTTCGGGATCAAATAGAGAACGCCGCTCATGCCGCCCCCAAAATGGAAAAGCCCGCCGCGCGTAACATGTGCGACAACGCGATCAGCGGCAGGCCAATGAGCGCGGTCGAATCGTCGGATTCGATCGCGTCAAGCAGCGCGATGCCCAAGCCCTCCGCTTTGGCGCTGCCGGCGCAGTCATAGGGCGTCTCCGCGCGCAGATAGGTCTCGATTTCCGCGTCCGAATAGTCGCGAAGCGGACGCGCGTGACGATATTTGCCGCTTGCGCGTGATCCGTGCGGCTGTCGAGCAGGCACAGCGTGCCGCGCATCGAGCGGAGTTGGGCGATCGCGTTGTCATGCGTGCCGGGCTTGCCGATCTGCCGGCCATCGAAGGGCGCGACCTGATCGGAGCCGATTACGAGCGCGCCCGGCTTACAGACGGCGTGCGCCTTCACGACCGACAGCCGCAGCGCTGTCTGCGCGGGCGATTCGCCGTCGAGCGGCGTTTCGTCGACGTTCGGCGAGACGGCTTCGAACGGCACGCGCAGCCTGCCGAGCAACTCGCGGCGATAGGGCGAACTGGACGCCAGAATGAGTGATGGTGGTGGCGAAGAGAGCTCGGACATGGGAGAAAACTGGCAAAAATAGATGAAAAAAACGACGTCGCCCGCGGAGATTGATGCACGCCTCTTAAGTATTTGACTCGAAAGAGTAAAGCCGTTATAGCTTTAAGCTTTTCATCGGTACGCGTGTTTAGCCGATTCCGATGAAAAGCCTTCGAGCCATACAGTGAAAAGCCTTCGAGTCATGCAGTGAGAAGCGTCATGGCCGTGCCGGGTAGGTAAAGCAGCGAGGTAAAAGCAGCGAGCACGGGCCTGAGCACGTATAAACGCGAAGGCAAATCCGGACAAGCCACGCCTGACCGGACGCAACGACTCGGTGCATACTGAGCGCTGACGGAAAGACCCGGACCCGGATATCCCCGGAATTGCTCAGAAGCAAACACGCAAGGCCCATGCAGGAGCGCACATGACTCAGAATCCTGGCAAACCTGCAGGCTCCGCCGATCCGCGCGCGCTCGACCTTTACGAATTCGCGAAGAGCGGCAGGCAGTCGGCCGGCGCGCTGCGTATTTCGCAGATGCCGTGCATGTTAGCCGAAGTGCCGCTCGATGCGCCAGACCGCGACACCGTGTTCACCTGGCAGGCGGAAGGCTCGATGCAGCCGGAATTGCAGGACGACGGCACAGAGGCGCCGCAGCCGTATTTGCGGCTCGCGGTGCACGGTTCGGTGTGGCTCACGTGTCAGCGTTGCCTGACGCCGTATTCACGGCACCTCGATGTCGACGCGATGTATCGAATCGTGGCGACCGAGGAAGAAGCGGACGAATATCCGCTCGATGACGACGAAATCGAAGTGATCGTCGGTTCGCGCCAGTTCGATCTCGTCGATTTGATCGAAGAGGAATTGTTGTTGTCCTTGCCGCTCGTGCCCAAGCACAACGTCTGTCCAGAAGTGCATGAAAGCCTGCTGGCGGTCGGCACCGAGGAAGGTGCCGATCCGGTCGACGAAGCCGGCGAGGACGAAAAACCGAATCCGTTTGTCGTGCTGGAGAAGCTCAAGGGGAGCGATCCGGGCGGCAAGAAGCACTGATGTAGCGGTGCGGCGAACCATTGCCGCACGCAACCTCCCGCCGAGCGACCCGCAGGTTCCTCCGCGAATGCGGAGATAGGTCCTGTGTTAGAATTCACAAAATTTTTCTGGAGTAGAGTCATGGCAGTTCAGCAAAACAAGAAGTCGCCGTCGAAGCGCGGCATGCACCGTTCCCACGATTTCCTCACGACGGCGCCGCTGGCTGTCGAGCCGAGTACGGGTGAAGTGCATCTGCGCCACCACGTGAGCCCGAACGGTTACTACTGTGGCAAAAAAGTCGTCAAGACGAAGAACGATTAAGCGTTTGACGCTTGGGCTGCGCGTGTCATCCATTTGCGGTTGTTCGCGCCCGGCACGCTTTTGACACTTTCCCGGCACGACAAGAAGGCGGCATTTCACTGCCTTTATTTGTGCCTGAAATTCGTCGCTTTCCATGACCGTAAAGATAACCATTGACTGCATGGGGGGTGACTACGGTCCGGTCGTGACCGTTCCCGCTGCCGTCAATTTCGTGCGCGCGCATGCCGACGCGCATCTGGTGCTCGTCGGCATTGAGCAGGCCATCTGCGCGCAGCTCAAAAAGGCGAAAGCGCTGGACGAGCCGCGCCTGACTGTCGTGGCCGCATCCGAGGTCGTCGCGATGGACGATCCGGTCGAAGTCGCGCTGCGAAAGAAGAAAAATTCGTCCATGCGCGTGGCGCTCAACCTCGTGAAGGACGGGCAGGCGCAAACCTGCATTTCCGCCGGCAATACGGGCGCGCTCATGGCGGTGTCCCGTTATGTGCTGAAGACGCTCACGGGCATCGAACGGCCCGCGATTGCGTTCTCCATGCCTAGCCAGAAGGGCTATACCACCGTGCTCGATCTTGGCGCCAACGTCGATTGCGAGCCGGAACATTTGCTGCAGTTCGCCGAGATGGGGCACGCGTTCGTGTCGGCTATCGAAGGGCGCGAGCGCTCGACCATCGGGTTGCTGAACATCGGCGAAGAAGTCATCAAGGGCAACGAAACGATCAAACGCGCGGGCGAGCTGCTGCGCGCGAGCACGCTCAACTTCTACGGCAACGTGGAAGGCAACGACATATACAAAGGCACCACAGATGTCGTCGTGTGCGACGGTTTCGTCGGCAATGTCGCGCTCAAGACCTCGGAAGGTCTCGCGAAGATGCTCGCTGACATCATCAAGGAAGAGTTCAGCCGCTCGTTCGCCTCCAAGCTGATGGCGCTGGTCGCGATGCCGGTTCTCAACCGCTTCAAGCGACGCGTCGATCCCGCGCAATACAACGGCGCGGCACTGCTCGGTCTGCGTCACCTCGTCATCAAGAGTCACGGCTCCGCGGAAGCCTTCGGGTTTGAGTGGGCTATCAAACGCGGGTATGATGCGGTCAAAAATGGGGTGCTAGAGCACCTGGTTCGCGCCATGGAAGAGAATACGCCTTCCGCGCGCGGATCCGGCGAGAGCGCCGACGCCAAAACGGCCGCGCAAGTCGACGTCCAAACGGACCCGAGCGCGCCCGCACCCCAGTCGTCCGGTGACGGTACGGTTCCCGCCGCAGCTTCGGCCGCGGCACGGACGAACCAGCCGAATCCGCCGGGCGAGTCCGGTACAGCGCTACACTCGAAGGCATAATGGCTCAAACCAATCAATACGCTCGCGTGCTCGACACCGGCAGCTACCTGCCATCCGAACGCGTCACGAATCAGGCATTGGCGGACCGTCTCGCGAAGCAGGGCGTCGAGACGAGCGACGAGTGGATCGTCGCACGAACCGGTATTCACACACGCCACTTTGCCGCGCCCGATCAAACCACCAGTGATCTCGCGCTCGTCGCGTCGCAGCGCGCCATCGAGGCGGCGGGCATCGATCCGCAGAGCATCGATCTCATCATCGTCGCCACGTCCACGCCGGACTTCGTGTTTCCGAGCACGGCGTGTCTGTTGCAGAACAAGCTCGGCATCAAGAACAACGGCGCCGCGTTCGACGTGCAGGCGGTGTGCTCCGGTTTCGCATACGGCGTCGCGACGGCGGACAGTTTTATTCGCAGCGGGCTGAACCGCACGGCGCTGGTCGTCGGCGCGGAGACGTTCTCACGCATCCTGGACTTCAACGATCGCACCACCTGCGTGCTGTTCGGCGACGGCGCGGGCGCGGTCGTGCTGCAGGCGTCCGACGAACCGGGCGTGTTGTCGATCGCGCTGCACGCGGACGGCAGCTATTCCGACATTCTCTGCACGCCAGGCAACGTGAACGGCGGTGTCGTGTCGGGCAGCGCGTTCCTGCATATGGATGGCCAGGTGGTGTTCAAACTCGCGATCAACGTGCTGGAAAAAGTCGCGATCGAAGCGCTCGACAAGGCGCAACTCACGCCGCAGGACATCAACTGGCTGATTCCGCATCAGGCCAACATCCGCATCATGCAGAGCACCTGCCGCAAGCTGTATTTGCCGCAGGAACGCATGGTCGTGACGGTCGGCGAGCACGGCAACACGTCGGCCGCGTCGATTCCGCTGGCGCTCGACGTCGCGGTGCGCGATGGGCGCATCAAACGTGGTGACAACATTCTCATCGAAGGTGTGGGCGGCGGCTTCACCTGGGGCGCGTCGGTCATTCGTTACTGATCCGCTTTATCGACCTCTAATCGACCCTCTACCTATTCGTAACTGATCCCTCTTCATCGACGACCTCGCGCTGCGCAAGCGCGCGGTCCATGAAGGCATCGCGGATCATTCCAATCAACGAGGACGATATGAAATTTGCGTTCGTTTTTCCGGGCCAGGGCTCGCAATCGATCGGCATGCTGAACGCATTCGCCGATCACGCCATCGTGCGCGAGACGGTGCAGCAGGCATCCGATTCGCTCGATCAGGACCTCGGCAAGCTGATCGCCGAAGGTCCGGCCGAAGACCTGAATCTCACGACGAACACGCAACCCGTCATGCTAACGGCGGCGTACGCGGTGTATCGCGTGTGGGAGCAGGAAACGGGGTTGAAGCCCGCGCTTGTTGCCGGTCATAGTCTCGGCGAATACACGGCGCTGGTCGCGTCCGGCGCGTTGGCATTCGCGGATGCCGAGCCGCTTGTGCGCTTCCGCGCGCAGGCGATGCAAAGCGCGGTGCCCGTGGGCGAAGGCGGCATGGCCGCGATCCTCGGTCTCGACGACGACACGGTGCGCACGGTGTGCGCGGAAGCATCGTCGGCGGGCGTGGTGGAGGCGGTGAATTTCAACATGCCCGCGCAAGTCGTAATCGCCGGTTCGAAAGCGGCCGTGGAGAAGGCGTGCGAAGTGGCCAAGGCGAAGGGCGCCAAACGCGCGCTGCCCCTGCCGGTGTCCGCGCCTTTCCATTCCTCCCTGCTCAGGCCTGCCTCCGATCAACTGCGCGAGTATCTCGAGAAGGTCGGGATCAAGACGCCGCAGATTCCGCTGATCAATAACATCGATGTGGCCATCGTCTCCGATCCCACAGCCATCAAGGATGCGCTCGTGCGTCAGGCGGCCGGTCCCGTGCGCTGGGTCGAATGCGTACAGGCGATGGCGAAGGACGGCGTGACGCACGTGATCGAATGCGGTCCGGGCAAGGTGCTCGCCGGTCTCACGAAGCGGATCGACGGCAATCTGGTCGGTGGCTCCATCTTCGATCCGGCATCGCTCGAAGAAACGCGCAAACTGATCGCAGGCTAAGGAAACACGACATGAATCTCGATAATCAGGTAGCCATCGTCACGGGCGCATCGCGCGGTATCGGACGCGCGATCGCGCTCGAACTCGCGAAGCAGGGCGCCACCGTGCTCGGCACAGCGACCAGCGAAAGCGGCGCGGCCGGCATCAGCGAGGTGTTTCAGCAGGCGGGCGTGAAGGGCCGCGGTGCGGTGCTGAACGTGAACGACGCCGCGGTGGCCGACGCCTTCATCGACGCAACGGTGAAGGAATTCGGCGGACTGAACGTGCTCGTCAACAACGCCGGCATCACAAAGGATCAACTCGCGATGCGCATGAAGGACGACGAATTCGACGCCGTCATCGACACGAATCTGCGTGCAGTGTTTCGTCTGTCGCGCGCCGTTCTGCGTCCGATGATGAAGGCGCGCGGCGGCCGCATCATCAACATCACGTCGGTGGTGGGCTCGTCGGGCAATCCGGGTCAAGCGAACTACGCGGCCGCGAAGGCCGGCGTCGCGGGCATGACGCGGGCGCTGGCGCGCGAGATCGGCAGCCGCGGCATCACGGTGAACTGCATCGCGCCGGGTTTCATCGATACGGATATGACCAAGGTGCTGCCCGAAGAACAGCACACCGCGCTCACCGCGCAGATCCCGCTCGGCCGCCTCGGCAGCCCGGACGATATCGCGCACGCCGTCGCATTTCTGGCCTCGCCGTTCGCCGGCTACATCACGGGCACGACGCTGCACGTGAACGGCGGGATGTACATGTAAGGTGTAATAGGCATTTCGCCGAATTTCGCTTAATATCCGCGCCGGGACGGGCGCGCACGCCGAGACGGGCGCGCAAAATGCTTGGAAAGCACGATGCGCACCGCTTCAGCCCGGCAGAAAAGAAACCTCGCGATACCGCCGGAAGTCTCTTGATGTGGGAACCGGACAGTGGAGCATGGAACTGACGCGCCGTATTTTGCGGGTCCAAACCTGATAAAATACGCGCACCTGTATTTTGAACTTTTCCCTCGGAGGGTTGCATGGACAACATCGAACAGCGCGTCAAGAAGATCGTCGCCGAACAACTGGGCGTGGCGGAAGCCGAAATCAAGAACGAGGCATCGTTCGTGAACGATCTGGGCGCTGACTCGCTCGATACCGTCGAACTGGTGATGGCGCTCGAAGACGAATTCGGCATGGAAATCCCCGATGAAGAAGCCGAGAAGATCACCACGGTTCAGCAAGCGATCGACTACGCACGCGCCAACGTCAAGGCCTAAGGTCGGACGTGTCAGCGATCTGCGCACTTCAGACTTGAAGGACCGTCGCTGCCAAGACCGATATACAGCCACAGGGCACACAGGGCGGTTTACTGTGGCCCCTGTGGCTTTTGTTTTCGTTATTCTATGGATAAGGGGTTAGCGTGAGCCGTCGTCGAATTGTTGTTACAGGCCTGGGGCTCGTTTCGCCTGTCGGCAATACCGTTGCCGACGGCTGGGCCAATCTGGTCGCGGGCAAGTCGGGTATCGCCAATATCACGAAGTTCGACGCCACGAACTTTTCCACGCGCTTCGCGGGCGAGGTGAAGGGCTTCAACATCGAAGACTACATGCTCGCCAAAGAAGCGCGCCACATGGATATGTTCATCCATTACGGCTTCGCGGCAGGCGTGCAGGCCATGCAGGACTCCGGCCTCGAAATCACCGATGAAAACGCCGAACGCGTCGGCGTGGTGGTCGGCTCGGGCATCGGCGGTCTGCCGATGATCGAAGTCACGCAGACCGAACTGCTGAATCGCGGCCCGCGCCGCATCTCGCCGTTCTTCGTGCCGGCATCGATCATCAACATGATCTCGGGGCATCTGTCGATTCGCTTCGGCTTCAAGGGTCCGAATCTGTCGATGGTGACGGCGTGCACCACGGGTCTGCACTGCATCGGCGAGGCTTCGCGTCTGATCGAATACGGCGACGCCGATGTGATGATCGCGGGCGGCGCGGAAGCGACCGTGTCGCCGCTGGGTATTGGCGGCTTTGCGGCGGCGCGCGCGCTGTCGCAGCGTAACGACGATCCGTCGACGGCCAGCCGTCCGTGGGACGTCGACCGCGACGGCTTCGTGCTCGGCGAAGGCGCGGGCGTGATGGTGCTCGAAGAGTACGAGCACGCGAAGAAGCGTGGCGCGAAGATCTACGCCGAAGTGCTCGGCTACGGCATGAGCGGCGACGCGTATCACATGACCGCGCCGCCGGAAGACGGCGACGGCGGCCGTCGCAGCGTGCTGAACGCGCTGCGCAACGCGCGCGTGAACGCGGACGAGGTGACTTATCTGAACGCGCACGGCACGTCGACGGGCCTCGGCGACATCGCGGAGACGATCGGCATCAAGCGCGCGTTCGGCGACCATGCGAAAAACGTCGTCGTTAACTCCACCAAGTCGATGACCGGGCACCTGCTGGGCGGCGCGGGCGGCCTGGAATCCGTGTTCACCGTGCTGGCGATCCACAATCAGGTGTCGCCGCCGACCATCAACATCTTCAACCGGGACCCGCAATGCGACCTGGACTACTGCGCGAATACCGCGCGGGAAATGAAGATCGACGTGGCGGTGAAGAACTCGTTCGGCTTCGGCGGCACGAACGGTTCGATCGTCTTTAAGCATTACGCGTAAAGCACGGCGCGCTCGTCGGGACCCAATCGATCATGGCATCGCGATGCGGCTGTCGTGTTTTTTGTGCGGCGCCTCGCTCGCGTTCGCCGCGCTGGCGGGTGCCTCGGTGTTCGTGTGGCCTCGCCGCGTTTCGGCGGTTTCCATGCGCTCGTGGCCGCGCTGACGTGTATTGTGACGCTCGCGTTTGCCACCTCTCGATGGTGGCGCCAATAGCCCGCCGCCATCGATTTCAGCGCGGACGGCCCACGACCTGGGACGCTGCCGGCAACGCGACGCACTGGCGCATCGAAGGATGCGCGCCAGTAGGGCGCCTGGCTTCTCGTACTCACGCTGCGTACGGAGAGCGCGCAACGCTTGGGAAGCAGGCACGCTCGTTGCTGATCGCCGCCGATTCCATCGGTCCCGACATATTCCGCCAGTTCGCCGTAAGCGCGTGACGCGCCGCCCGGGCCTACCTGTAAAGACGTAACCGCGTATGAGCATTCGGGATGACGCTTATGCCGTGACGTTACAATAGCCGTTCGCATAACCAGCCCAAAGCCAACGGATATTCCCCAGGTGAGTGAAAAAGAAATCGACCAAGTGCTGGTCGAGCGCGTCCAGAAAGGTGACAAGGCCGCGTTCGAACTTCTGGTCGCCAAATACCACCGCAAGATCATTCGACTGATTTCGCGCCTCGTGCGCGACCCCGCCGAAGTCGAAGACGTCGCCCAGGACGCTTTCATCAAAGCCTATCGTGCATTGCCGCAATTTCGCGGCGAATCGGCGTTCTACACCTGGCTGTACCGGATTGCCATCAACACGGCAAAGAATTACCTTGCGACGCAAGGGCGCCGCGCTCCCACTTCTACCGAAGCCGATGCTGAAGAAGCGGAAACTTTCTCCGATGCCGACCAACTAAGGGATATCAACATGCCCGAGTCGATGTTGATGAGCAAGCAGATCGCCCAGACGGTGAATGCTGCGATGGCGATGCTTCCGGAGGAACTGCGCACCGCCATCACGCTCCGAGAAATCGAAGGACTGAGCTACGAAGAGATCGCCGAGATGATGGATTGCCCCATCGGCACCGTCAGATCGAGAATTTTTCGTGCTCGGGAAGCCATTGCGGCAAAATTGCGTCCGTTGTTGGACACTCCCGAAGGCAAACGCTGGTGAGACGGCAATCTACGGGCAGGGACGCGATCTCCGGGTCAGGTAGTGTCACTACGAGTGGATGTCTAGGATGGGGGGCATCATGGGGTCGGTTCCGATACAGAGTCAGGCACAAAATCAGGCAGGTTCGCGCGGCGAGCGCATGTCGGCGTTCGTCGACGGTGAATCGCTAGACGAAATCGGCAATCTCGGTCAGTTTCTCGCGGAACTGAACAGTCACGACCGCGCCACGTGGTCCGACTATCACCTGATCGGCGACGCACTGCGTTCCGACGATCTGGCCGAAAGCCCGGCGCGCAGCAGCGCGTTCATGGCGTCGTTCAGCGCGCGTTTCGAGGCCGAGGCTCACGTCCTGGCGTCGGCGGTGATCGGCGAGCGGGCGGGCGGCAACGTATTCCGCAGACGGATCGTGCCGGCCTTCGCGGTCGTGGCGGCAGCCACGCTGACGTGGATCATCGTCGTGCCGCAGCTGCAGGGCTTCGACAGCCATGCTGGCGCGCCAGTCGCTAGCACGAACGGTGCGGCGGCGGATTCAGTACAGCGTGTCGCGATGGCGTCGGTTCCGGCGGTCGGCATGCGTTCGCCGGTGGTCGAGGCGAACATTATCCGCGACGCGGACCTGGATCAGTACCTCGAAGCGCATCAGCAGTTCTCGCAGCAGCCTTCGATGCCGGTCGCCATGCCTTTGATTCGCGCGGCGGCGGTCACACAGGGCCAATAAAGGGCCGATAATTTGATGCAGAGTGTGCGGTTGAAAAAAACAAGATATTGGGGGCGGCTGCCGGCGTTGATGCTTTGTGCCGCCGCGATGTTGACGGCGGCGCAAGCTGCGTTCACTCAGAACGACGATCCCGCCGCCCAACGCAAGTCCGCTGCTCTTCTGCTCAATCGCATCCACGATGCGGCCCAGCAGCAGAATTACGAGGGCACCTTCGTTTATCAACGCGGCGCGACGGTTCAGTCGTCGCGCATCTCGCATCTCGCCACGGGCGGTGATGGCGAGTACGAATCGCTCGAAAGTCTCGACGGCGCGTCGCGTCGCATGCTGCGTCACGACGACGAAATGTACACGTTCGTCCCCGAGCGGCATCTGCTCGTGGTGGAGCATCGATTGAGCAAGGACTCGTTCCCCGCGCTGCTCTCAACCACCGGCGATCAGGTGCTGAGCGTCTACGATCCGCAACTGCTCGGCAACGACCGCGTGGCCGGCCTCGACAGCCAGGTGCTCGAATTCGATCCAAAAGACGCGTACCGCTTTGCCTACAAGCTCTGGGCCGATGCCAAAACCGGCCTCCTGCTGCGCGCGCAGACGCTCGATCCGCAGGGCAACGTGCTCGAACAGTTGTTGTTTTCACAGGTGCGCATCGGCGGCACGATCGACAAGGCGCCCATTGCGAACGGCATGCGCAGCACGTCGGGCTGGACCATCGTGCGTCCGCCGGTGCAATCGGTCGATATGGAAGCGCAGGGCTGGAAGCTCGCGCCGAACGTCCCCGGCTTTCGCATGATTCGCGAACTGCGCCGGCCGATGGCGTCGAGCCAGCCGGGCCAGCCGCCGATTCTGGTCGATCAGGCGGTCTACTCGGACGGTATCGCCGCGATCTCGGTTTTCATCGAACCGGTGGAAAAGAATTCCCGCAAGGAAGGCGCGGGCAACAGCGGCGCCACGCATGTCCTCGTCAAATGCCGCGGCGATTTCTGGATTACCTTGTTGGGTGAGGTTCCACAAGCCACGTTGCAGCAATTTGCTTCTGCCATAGAATACAAGCCTTCCAAGTAATCCTCAGCCTCCAATTTATGAGCTTCTACTCGCTGCGCAAGTTCATCGCGGCCGCGGCGCTCGCCGTGTGCCTGCCGTTCGTCTCAGGTGGGGGAACAGCGGTAGCGGCGGTGCCCTCGGTCAACTTGCCCGATTTCACGACGCTGGTCGACAAGGTTGGTCCTTCGGTCGTCAATATTCGTACGACTTCGCGTGTCGGCTCGTCGAGCGACCTGCGCGGTTTGCCGCCTGGTCTCGACGAGGGCGACATGTCTGAGTTCTTCCGGCGCTTCTTCGGCATTCCGATGCCGGGCCAGGCTCCGCGCGGCGGCGGAGGCGGTGGCAACAAGGGCGGCGACGGCGGTTCGAGTAACGGTGATCAAGGCAAGGGCGGCAGCCGTAGCTCTCCCGACGACAACCAGGACAACTCGGAGCAGAGCAGCGGCGTGGGCTCGGGCTTCATCCTGTCGACCGACGGCTATGTGATGACCAACGCGCACGTGGTAGATGACGCGGACACCATCTACGTGACGCTCACCGACAAGCGTGAATTCAAGGCGCGTCTGGTCGGCGTGGATGAGCGCACGGACGTCGCCGTCGTGAAGATCAGCGCGACCAATCTGCCGGCCATCACCATCGGCGATTCGAACAAGGTGCGCGTGGGCGAATGGGTGCTGGCGATCGGCTCGCCGTTCGGCCTCGACAATACGGTGACCGCGGGCATCGTGAGCGCGAAGGGGCGTGATACCGGCGATTACCTGCCGTTCATCCAGACCGATGTCGCGGTGAATCCGGGCAACTCGGGTGGTCCGCTCATCAACATGGCGGGCGAGGTGATCGGCATCAATTCGCAGATCTACAGCCGCACCGGCGGTTTCATGGGCATTTCGTTCGCGATTCCGATCGATGAGGCGATGCGCGTGGCGGATCAGCTCAAGACCACCGGCAAGGTCACGCGCGGCCGTATCGCGGTGGCGATCGGCGAGGTGACGAAGGACGTCGCCGATTCGCTCGGACTGCCGAAGGCGCAGGGCGCGCTGGTGTCGAGCGTGGAAGCGGGCGGTCCGGCCGACAAAGCGGGCATTCAGCCGGGCGACATCATCACCAAATTCAACGGTCAGAGCATCGATATAGCCACGGACCTGCCGCGCATGGTCGGCGACACCAAGCCGAGCACGAAGACGACGATCACGGTGTGGCGCAAGGGCCGCACGCGCGACCTGCCGATCACGATCGCCGAAATGCAGCCGGACAAGGTCGCCAAGAGCGAACCGAAGAAGGCGCCGCAGCCGAAGGAACGTGCGAGCAATTCGCTCGGTCTCGCGGTAAGCGATATCCCTGCCGAGCAGAAGAAGTCGCTCAAGCTCGCCAACGGCGTGCAGGTCGATGCCGTGGAAGGGCCGGCGGCGCGCGCGGGCTTCCAGAAGGGCGACATCATCATGCGGATCGGCGACACGGATATCACCAGCGCCAAGCAGTTCGAAGTGGTCGCGCAGAGTCTCGATGCCAGCAAGATGATCGCGATTCTCGTGCGGCGCGGCGACAACACGCAGTTCGTGCCGCTGCGTCCGCGTGTGCCGGCGCAAAAGTGAGCGCCGCCATGACGACACCAGACGCGCCTTTCATCCTGTATGGGCACGCGTGGTGCCACCTGTGCGAGGACATGCGTGCGGCGCTGGAACCCATCGCGGAGCGTTTCGGGGTGGGCGTTTGCTGGATCGATATCGACGAAGACCCGGCGCTCGAAGCAAATTACAACGAGCTTGTCCCCGTGTTGACGCTGGACGACGCGGAACTCTGCGCTACCAGCTCGACGTCGACACGGTTCTCGCCGCGCTGCGGGCGCGCTGGCCGTGAGCTTCGCAAAAGCCGAAAACCGCCGGGCCACCCCGTTTCGGCTAAAATGCAGGGGTTTTCCCCATTTTTTTCGAGGCGTGCTCCGCATATGTGAGAGCGTGCCTTTTTTGCTTTTTGCCTGATCGGCACTGAATGCGGCATTGAATGGATCATATTCGTAACTTTTCGATCATCGCGCACATCGACCACGGCAAGTCCACGCTGGCCGACCGGATCATCCAGCTGTGCGGCGGTCTCTCGGACCGCGAGATGGAAGCGCAGGTGCTCGATTCGATGGACCTCGAGCGCGAACGCGGCATCACGATCAAGGCGCAGACGGCGGCGCTGACCTACAAGGCGCGCGACGGCCGGGGCTACAACCTCAATCTGATCGACACCCCCGGACACGTCGACTTCTCCTACGAAGTCAGCCGTTCGCTGTCCGCGTGCGAAGGCGCGCTGCTGGTGGTCGATGCATCGCAGGGCGTGGAAGCGCAGACGGTCGCGAACTGCTACACCGCGATCGAACTTGGTGTCGAAGTAGTGCCGGTGCTCAACAAGATCGACCTGCCCGCCGCGAACCCTGAAAACGTGATCGCCGAGATCGAGGACGTGATCGGCATCGACGCGACCGACGCCACGTATTGCAGCGCGAAAACCGGTCTGGGCGTGGAAGACGTGCTCGAATCGCTGATCGCGAAGGTGCCGCCGCCCAAGGGCGATCCGGACGCGCCGCTGCAGGCGCTGATCATCGACTCGTGGTTCGACAATTACGTCGGCGTCGTGATGCTGGTGCGTATTGTCAACGGCATGCTCAAGCCGAAAGACAAGATCAAGATGATGGCGACCGGCGCGCAATACCCGGTCGAGCACGTCGGCGTGTTCGCGCCGAAGTCGACCAACCTGTCGCAGTTGTCGGCGGGACAGGTGGGCTTCATCATCGCGGGCATCAAGGAACTGACGGCCGCCAAAGTGGGTGACACCGTCACCGTCGCTAGCCGTTCCGCCAGCGAACCGCTGCCGGGTTTCAAGGAAGTGAAACCGCAGGTGTTCGCGGGTTTGTATCCCGTCGAAGTGAATCAGTACGACGCACTGCGCGAATCGCTCGAAAAGCTGAAGCTGAACGACGCGTCGCTGCAGTTCGAGCCGGAAGTCTCGCAGGCGCTGGGCTTCGGTTTCCGCTGTGGCTTCCTCGGCCTGCTGCACATGGAAATCGTGCAGGAGCGTCTCGAGCGCGAGTTCGACATGGACCTTATCACCACTGCGCCGACGGTGATCTACGAGGTCGTGCAGCGCGACGGAACTACCATCATGGTCGAGAATCCGGCCAAGATGCCGGAGCCGCAGAAGATCGAGGAAGTGCGCGAGCCGATCGTCACCGTGAACCTGTACATGCCGCAGGAGTACGTCGGCTCGGTCATCACGCTGTGCACGAACAAGCGCGGTAGCCAGATCAACATGCAGTATCACGGCCGCCAGGTGCAGTTGACCTACGAAATCCCGATGGCGGAAATCGTGCTCGACTTTTTCGACCGTCTGAAGTCCACCTCGCGCGGCTATGTGTCGATGGACTACGAGTTCAAGGAATACCGCGCGGCCGATGTCGTGAAGGTCGACATGCTCATCAACGGCGACAAGGTCGATGCGCTGTCGGTTATCGTGCACCGTTCGCAGAGCCAGCATCGCGGCCGAGAAGTGGCGTCGAAGATGCGCGAACTGATTCCGCGTCAGATGTACGACGTGGCCATTCAGGCGACCATCGGTTCGAACATCATCGCGCGCGAGAACATCAAGGCGCTGCGCAAGAATGTGCTGGCGAAGTGCTACGGCGGCGACATCTCGCGAAAGAAGAAGCTGCTCGAAAAGCAAAAGGTCGGCAAGAAGCGCATGAAGCAAGTCGGTTCGGTCGAGATTCCGCAAGAGGCTTTCCTTGCGATCCTCCGCGTGGACGAATGAGTTCGCGTTCGTTCACCTGTCCCGCTTCGCCGCTCGGCGAAAAACGATAACAACCGGAAGCGTTTGATGAATTTCGCACTGATTCTTTTGATTCTCGTCGTGGTGACGGGCATCCCCTGGGTGCTCGACAAGCTGGTCTTCGTGCCGCAGCGCAAGCGGGCGGCGGAAGCGGCAATCGCCGAGTTCGATCGCCAGCAGGAACGCGTGGACGAGCGTTTCGCCGATGAAAACGCCGACCAGACCCGCGCTCGACTGCGTGACGAAAAGCTGCGCCAGCCGTGGTGGCTCGAATACACCGCGAGCTTTTTCCCGGTGATCCTCGCGGTGTTCGTGGTGCGTTCGTTCATCGTCGAGCCGTTCAAGATTCCCTCGGGTTCGATGGTGCCGACGCTGCTGGTCGGCGATTTCATTCTCGTGAACAAGTACGACTACGGCCTGCGCATGCCGATCACGAACACGAAGATGACGCAGGGCGGTCCGCTTCAGCGCGGCGACGTGGTGGTGTTCCGCTATCCGAAAGACGAGACGGTCGATTACATCAAGCGCGTGATCGGCCTGCCGGGCGATACCGTCGCCTACGAAGACAAGAAGCTCACGATCAACGGCAAGCCGGTTCCTGAGGCCGCGCAGCCGGATTTCTTCGACGAGGAGCGCGTTGGTTACGCGAAGCAGTTCACCGAAGACCTCGACGGGCGCAAGAACAACATCCTGAATAATCCGCAAGTGCCGCCTTTCGTAATGGGCGCGGACGACTTTCCGTTCCGCGACAACTGTGTCTACAACTCGCAGGACGTCACATGCAAGGTGCCGCCGGGCAACTACTTCATGATGGGCGACAACCGCGACAACAGCGCGGACTCGCGTTACTGGGGCTTCGTGCCGGATCAGAACATCGTCGGGCGCGCGTTCTTCATCTGGATGAACTTCAGCAATCTGAAGCGCATCGGCTTCTTCAATTGAGTTTCGCCGTGCCGGCGCGTTCAGGTGGACAAACCGGCGTACAACGATAAAAAGATGCTTCGAAACGGCGTGAAGAAGCGCGGCTAACACCGTCTCGGCACGCAATCTGCCCATGTCTGGCGGAATCATCCGCCATTGTGCCCGCGTTATACTGTCTACATGCCATCCTCTCCGTTGGAAAGCCGGCTGCGGTACGAATTTCGCAATGCGGAATTGCTGCGCCAGGCGATGACCCACCGCAGTCACAGTGCCACGCACAACGAACGGCTCGAATTTCTCGGCGATTCCGTTCTAAATTGCGTGGTGGCGGCGCTTTTGTTTCAACGATTCGGCAAACTCGACGAAGGCGACCTGTCCCGCGTGCGCGCGAATCTGGTCAAGCAGCAGTCGCTTTACGAAATCGCGCAGGCGCTGAACGTCTCCGAATGCCTGCGGCTGGGCGAGGGCGAACTGCGCAGCGGCGGATTTCGCCGGCCGTCCATTCTCGCCGACACGCTCGAAGCCATTTTCGGCGCGATTTTCCTCGACGGCGGTTTCGCCGCCGCGTTTACGGTCATCAAGCAGCTCTATACGCCGGTGCTCGATCACATTGATCCGCGCACCATCGGCAAGGACGCCAAGACGCTGCTTCAGGAATATCTGCAAGGCCACAAGATCGTGCTGCCGACTTACACCGTGGTCGCCACGCACGGCGCCGCGCACAATCAGCAGTTCGAGGTCGAATGCACAGTGCCCAAGCTCGACGTGAAGGTGTCCGGTTCGGGCGCGAGCCGCCGTGCCGCGGAGCAAGCGGCCGCGAAAAAGGCGCTCGACGAAGTGATGGCCGCCGTGCCCACGCTCGGCGTCAAGCCGAAGCGCAAGGGTGCGCGTGCCGCCAAGCAGGGCGAGTTCGATGTGGTGCCGGGTGTGACCGGCGTGCAGGGCGCGCTGGATCTGCGTTCGCCGGACCGGCGCGAGTGGGAACGGAATCATCACGCGCATACCGCGCTGGTGGCTGGTGACGAGAAGCACGAGGACAAGCCGGCGACGGCGCCGCTCGCGGTGATCCGCGCGACGCATGTCGAGCCTTCGGTGGTGTCGTCCTACGCGGCGGCCGAGAAGCCGGAGCGTCGGTAATCCACAAGCCCGAGAAAGCCGAGAAAACGGATAAGGCCGAAAAAGCCGAGCAGCCCGCAAAAGCCGACGCCGCGCACGCTGCGGAAAAGCACGCGACGCATGCGCATCAGCCGTCCGCATCGCCGTCCGACGACGCTGCGCCCGACGACGAATCGCGCGGCAGCAGCGCGAGCGCCGATGCATCCGTGAGCCGGGTCGTGTGCGCCGCCGATACCAGCCACTGACGCCGCGTCCGTTCCCACGCGATGCACGCCGCGCAAGGCGCGCCCCACGATTTCCTGCCGCACACATGACAAACGCTCCTACTCCCTCTGGTTTCCGCTGCGGCATGGTCGCGATCGTCGGCCGGCCGAACGTTGGCAAATCGACGCTGATGAACGCGCTCGTCGGCCAGAAGGTGAGCATCACGTCGCGCAAGTCGCAGACGACGCGTCACCGCATCACGGGCATCAACACGCTCGAGGACGCGCAATACATCTTCGTCGATACGCCGGGCTTCCAGACGCGCCACAGCGGTGCGCTCAATCGCTCGCTAAACCGCGCGGTAACGTCCACGCTGACGTTGGTCGATCTGGTCATGTTCGTGATCGAGGCAGGCCGCTTCGGTCTGGACGACCAGAAAGTGCTTGACCTGATCCCGCCCGGCGCGCCGACGCTCCTGATCGCCAACAAGCTCGATCGCGTGAGCGACAAGGACGCGCTGTTCCCGTTCATGCAGCAGATGTCCGCGCTGCGCGAGTTCCGCGAGATCGTGCCGCTGTCGGCGAAGAATTCCGACGACATCGAGCGCCTGTTGAAGGTCATCAAGCCGTATCTGCCGGAAGGCCAGCCGATCTACGGCGAAGACGATCTCACCGATCGCAGCGAGCGCTTTCTCGCAGCGGAGATCCTGCGCGAGAAGGTGTTCCGCTGGACCGGCAACGAGTTGCCGTACACGAGCACCGTGCTGATCGACAAGTTCGAGACGGAAGGGCGCCTGCGCCGTGTGTTCGCGACTATTCTCGTGGATCGCGACGGCCACAAGGCGATGATCATCGGCAAGAAGGGCGAGAAGCTCAAGCAGATCAGCACCGAGGCGCGCATCGACATGGAGAAGCTGTTCGACGGCCCGGTGTATCTGGAAATCTTCGTGAAGATGAAGAGCGGCTGGGCCGACAACGAAGCGGGCTTGCGCGCGTACGGCTACGAATGACGCACTGACTTTCATGAGCGATGGCGCTGACGACGCGAGAACCCTTTCGCCCGACGACGATTTCGAGGACGAACGCGCATCGATATCGGCGCGCGCCGCGCCGAAGCGTCGGCGTGCGCCCGCCGCTCCGGCGAGCGCGGCCAGCATGCCGAAAAAGCCGCGCTCCGATTTTCGCATCGCCGAGCAGCCGGGCTTCGTGCTGCATAGCTATCCTTATCGCGAGACGAGTCTGATCATCGACGCGTTCTCGCGCGATCACGGGCGCATCGCGCTGGTCGCGAAGGGCGCCAAGCGTCCGCATTCCGCGCTGCGCGGCGTGTTGCAGACGTTTCAGCCGCTGGGTCTCTCGTGGTTGGGCAAGGGCGAAGTCCGCACCCTGACGAACGCCGAATGGGTCGGCGGCATGCTGCCGCTCGCAAGCGATGCGCTGCTGTGCGGCTTCTACGTCAACGAATTGCTGGTGAAGTTCTGCGCGCGCGAAGATGCGCATCCCGTGCTGTTCAATCACTATGCGCTGACGCTTTCGCGCCTCGCGCACGACGAACCCGCCGTGCAGGTGTTGCGATCGTTCGAAACCGTGCTCCTGCGCGAAACCGGCTTCGCCATGAACTTTACGCGCACCGTGACGCGCCAGCCAGTGACGCCGAAAGCGCGCTACGTGTTCGATCCCGATCGCGGCATGCGCGAAGCCTCCGACGATCTTCCCGCGCAATGGCCCGTCGTGTCCGGGCAGACACTTATCGACATGGAGCGCGACGATTACACGTCGCCGCAAACCGCCTCGCAGAGCAAGACGCTGATGCGCTTCCTGCTCAACTACCACCTGGGCGGCACGCCGCTTGCCACTCGTCAGATACTGATCGACCTGCAAAATCTATGAGCTTCTTTCTCTCTTCGGCCGCGAGCGTGATCGATCTCGGCGTCAATATCGACCATGTGGCCACGCTGCGCAACGCGCGCGGCACGACTTATCCCGATCCGATTTGCGCGGCGCTGGCCGCCGAAGATGCGGGCGCGGACGCCATCACGCTGCATCTGCGCGAGGATCGCCGGCATATCGTCGATGCCGACGTGCGCACGCTGCGTCCGCTTTTGAAAACGCGCATGAATCTGGAATGCGCGGTGACGCGCGAGATGCTCGACATCGCCTGCGAGATCAAGCCACACGATGTCTGCCTCGTGCCGGAAAAGCGTGAAGAGCTGACGACCGAAGGCGGCCTCGACGTCGCGGGCCAGTTCGAAGCCGCCAAGGCCGCGTGCAAGCAACTGGCGGACGTGGGCGCGCGCGTGTCGCTGTTCATCGATCCGGACGAGATGCAGATTCGCGCGGCGAAGGAAGCGGGCGCGCTGGTCATCGAACTACATACGGGCAGCTACGCCGAAGCGCACGACGAGGCCGCGCAGCGACGCGAATTCAAACGCGTCGCGAAGAGCGTGGACTTCGGCAATTCGCTCGGACTGAAGGTCAACGCGGGTCACGGGCTGCATTACACAAACGTGCAGCCGATTGCGGCGTTGCCGGGCATTGTCGAACTGAACATCGGCCATGCGATCGTCGCGCACGCGATCTTCGCGGGCTGGGACAACGCTGTGCGCAAGATGAAGGCGACCATGGTCGCGTCGCGGCTGGCGGCACACAGTGTGTGAGGGCCGCGTGATGGCGATCTACGGCATCGGCACGGATCTCGTGCAAGTCAGCCGCGTCGCGGCGGTGATGGAGCGCACTAAGGGCCGCTTCGCGGAGAAGGTGCTTGGGCCCGATGAACTGCGTATCTATCACGCCCGCTGCGCACGCTCCGAAGTGCGCGGCCTCGCGTTTCTCGCCACGCGTTTCTCCGCCAAGGAAGCGTTTTCCAAGGCGATCGGCCTCGGCATGCGCTGGCCGATAACCTGGCGGGCGCTGCAAACCCTCAACGAGCCGAGCGGCAAGCCGATGTGCGTCGCATCGGGCGAACTCGCGCAATGGCTCGAAGCGCGGAACATCACCGCGCAGGTCACGGTCACAGACGAACGCGATTACGCGGTGACCTTCGTGATCGCCGAAGTGCCCGACAACACCTCCAACCTCGAACGCCAAGCCAATTGAATTCGCTAAAACGCACTCCCGGCCCCGTCATGTTCGACGTGGCCGGCACGACGCTGACCGACGCGGATATCGACCGCCTCACCCATCCGATGACCGGCGGCATCATCCTCTTCGCGCGGCATTTTCAGGACCGTGCGCAGCTCTTCGCGCTCACCGACGCGATCCGCGCGATGCGCGAGGACATTCTGATCGCAGTGGATCATGAAGGCGGTTGCGTGCAGCGCTTCTGCACCGACGGCTTCACCGTGCTGCCCCCGCCGGGCAAGCTGGGCGCGCTGTGGGATTGCGACGTGCTAGCCGCGACCAAGGTCGCGACCGCGTTCGGCTACGTGCTCGCGTCGGAGTTGCGCGCGTGCAGCATCGACATGAGCTTTACGCCGGTGCTCGATCTGAACTACGGCCAGTCGCAGGTGATCAGCGATCGCGCGTTGCACAGCGATCCGCGCGTCTTCACGATGCTCGCCAAGAGCCTGAATCATGGTCTCGCGCTCGCGGGCATGGCGAACTGCGGCAAGCACTTTCCGGGGCACGGTTTCGCATCGGCGGATTCGCACGTCGCGCTGCCGACCGACGATCGCGCGCTCGACGAGATCCTCAACGTCGACGTGAAGCCGTACGACTGACTCGGCATGCCGCTGTCGTCGGTGATTCCGGCGCACACGTGATCTATACGCGCATCGACGACAAGCCGGCGGACTTCTCGCGCATCTGGCTGCAGGACATCCTGCGCGGCCGGCTCGGCTTTACCGGGGCGATCTTCAGCGACGATCTGTCGATGGAGGCGGTCCGCGCGGGCGGCACGCTCACCGAAGCCGCGACGGCCGCGCTGGCGGCGGGCTGCGACATGGTGCTCGTCTGCAATCAGCCGGAAGAGGCGGGCAAGGTGCTGGCGCAACTGCGCTACACGCCGACCAAGGCGTCGGAGCAGCGCATCAAGCAGATGCGTCCGCGTGGCAAGGCGTCGCGCTGGAGCAAGCTGCAAAATCAGGACGAGTATCTGGCGGCCCGCGCGCTCGTCAAAGAGACGCTCGGGTAAATAAAAACGCCACGGCAGCGCTGCCGTGGCGTTTTTTATGTATAGCGATGAAACCGGTTCAGGACGATTCTAGCTTCATCCGCTGCAGTTTGTTGTAGAGCGTCTTGGGACTGATGCCGAGCAGCGTCGCCGCGCGATGCCGCGTGCCGCCGACCGCTTTGAGCGTTGCGCGGATCAGCATGTCTTCGACGTCCGCGAGCGCGGTGCCGACGGTCACCTGAACGCTGCTGCCGTTCAGGCCGCGACCGCCCATGCCGCCTTGCTCATCCACCCGCAACGTTTCGATTGTCTCGCCCGACGCGTGATACGCGCGGCGCACGCGCTCACGCAGTTCGCGCACGTTGCCCGGCCATTCGCTCGCGATGCACTCGCGCAGGAACGTGGGGCTCACGCGCTTGGGCGAGCCGCTCGTGATGCCGGCGATGTGATTCTCACGGTTCAGCTCGTCGACGAAAGTCTCGGCGATTAGCGCGATATCGTCGTTGCGTTCGCGCAGCGGCGGCAGCATGATCGACGACGCCGATAGCCGCTGGAACAGGTCCTCGCGCAGCGCGCCGCTTGCCACCGCGTCGCGCACCGGCGTCCGCGATGCCGTGATCAGCCGGAAGTCCGTCATGATGCGGTTGCTGCCGCCCACGCGCATGAAAGTCTGCGAATCGATCGAGCGCAGCAGCGCTTCCTGCTGCGCGGCCGGCAGCGAATCGATCTGGTCGAGGAACAGCGTGCCGCCGCCCGCCTGTTCGAGCAGGCCCGGCTCGCGGTTTTCGGCGCCCGCATACGCATTGCGCTCGTGGCCGAACAGGATGCTTTCCATCGAGCGCGTCGAGCCGTCGCGGGCGGCCGAGCAGTCGAAGGTGACGAACGGTCCTTTACGGCGGCGGCTCAGATCGTGGATGGTGCGCGCCGCGACCTTCTTGCCGGTGCCGGGCTTGCCGCAGACCATCACGGCGGCTTCGGTCGGCGCGGTGTGTTCGATCTGATCGTAGACCGCCTGCATCACCGTGCTGCGTCCGAGGATCTCGCCAAAATGGCCGAGATCGCGCAGCTTGGTGCGCAGCGCCTGAACTTCCTCGGTCAGCTCGTACGGACGCGGGATGCGCGCCAGCAGGCTGCGCAGGCGCGGAATGTTCACCGGCTTCAGCAGATAGTCCCAGATGCCGTGGCGCAGGCCCTCGATCGCGCTCTCGACCGTCGCATTACCGGTCATCACGATCACGGGCAGCGCGCCGTCGGGCGCGTGAGAAGGCAGACTCGGCAGCAGGTCGAGACCGCTGCCGTCCGGCAGATTCAAGTCGATCAGCACGACGTCCGGGATGAAGCGCGCCAGGGCAGCGCGTGCTTCCGCGAGCGTGGTTGCCGTGTCGACGGTGAAATCGTCGGCCATCAGGATGGCGGACAAGCCGGACAGGCTGTTGGGATCGTCTTCGACAATCAATGCGTGTGGCATGGCAGACAACTATCAAAGTGGACTGTAATCCGCCTTCGCCGCTCACACCGCCGGTATGGCGCCGCGTGCGACTCGGGCGCGTGTGCGGAACCTCTGCGCCTCGTGTACCTGGCTGCCGGTACGGCGTGCAAAGCCCCGCTGCGTTTTGTTCTTCGTCCTGCGCTATCGTTCTTGCTTGCTTGGTTGTTGAGCGACTGGCTGAGATGCGTTCTGTTGTGCTGATTGTGTTGCGTTATTGCTGCGGTCGAAGGTGCAGTTCGTTGCTGATGGGCTGCACGCTTCTCACGCCGCGCGCCAGGGCGACGGCCTTTTGTATCTGTTGTCCGATTCGACGTATCCGACCAACTGCACTGTGCCGCGAAAAGTCGCGACGCTCACCGGCAAGCGTCTCAACTCGGGGTCCGCCACCAGCGCCGCCTTCACGCGTGCGGCAAGAGCGGCGTCGCTCGTGTCGTCGTTCGCGGCCGGCGCGGCCGGATTCATGGCCGCTGGATTCGGATTCCCGCCCGCCCCCGTGTTTGTCTGAGGCGCCGACTGGCAACCGGCGATGAATGCCAACGCGGGCAAGGCGATCGTCGCGGCGATCATGAGACGGCTTACGGAGGAAGCCTCGTTTCGCATATCGGTTCCGGTAATCCACATTGACCTTTTAAAGCAGGAATCGTGCCAGTTAGTTGATTTTTCCGATGCGGGCCAAAAATAAGGCCACGTCCCGGTCGCGCACCGCGATGCGTCTGATTTAAGCGTATGAGCGGTAAAGTTTGCCTGAATTTTTCAAAAAATTCACGCAAAAGAAAAAAGCGCCCGCAAAGGGGCGCTTTTTTCTGACAGCGGCGACAGGTGTAAAATCGTCGCCAGCCAGGTGACAGGCAATGCGTAAAGCTTACGCGCGGCTGCGATATTCGTTGGTGCGAGTGTCGATTTCGATCTTGTCGCCGATATTGCAGAACAACGGCACTTGCAGTTCGAAACCGGTATTGAGCTTGGCCGTCTTGAGCACTTTGCCCGACGACGTGTCGCCTTTGACGGCCGGTTCCGTGTATACGATTTCGCGAACCAGCGTGGTCGGCAGTTCGACCGAGATGGCCTTCTCGTTGTAGAACACGACTTCGCAGGACATGCCGTCTTCGAGGTAGTTGAGCGCGTCGCCCATCATCTCGACTTCGACTTCGTACTGGTTGTAGTCGGCGTCCATGAACACGTACATCGGGTCGGCGAAGTACGAGTACGACACTTCCTTGCGGTCCAGCACGACGACGTCGAACTTGTCGTCCGCCTTGTAGACAGTTTCCATGCCGGCATTTGTCAGCAGGTTCTTGAACTTCATCTTCACGACCGCGGCGTTACGGCCCGATTTGTTGTATTCGGCGCGCTGAACAACCATGGCATCGCTGCCGATCATGACGACGTTGCCGGCGCGGAGTTCTTGTGCGGTCTTCATAAAACTAATCCTGTGTAAGATGGATTTGGCGTGAATGCCAGGAACGGATCGATTCGACGATTCGACGGCGGCGCTCCTGGATCAAGCCGGATGCGGCCGCCGTGTGGGGTGTTTCGGTATGCGAGGTAGATGCCTGCGTACGGCTCGTCGAGATTCGCGATGTTTTGCTACGGTGGTGTGACCGGCCTGGTGTGACTAGCTTGGGCGTAACTAGCCTGCTAACCAGCCCGGCCATGCGAATGCTCGTGATGCCCCTCGGATAACCAATTATTTTAACTGAGTTTTTGCCGATTTGGCGAGGCTGGCGCGCGATGCGTTCCCGGGCGCTCAACGCGACACGCGCGTATTCGCATGAGACACGAGGTTGCCCGCCAGATCGCCGATGCGAACGAGTTCGGTCGCCCACTGCGCCGCGCGCGTCTCCAGCTCTCGCCGATGCGACCAGAACGCCACCCAGTCCGGCGTCCCGTTACCATTCCATGCATGCCAGAAGCGTGTCATCGCATCGCGCGCGGCGGATGCGAGCCCGGCGGTGTAGTGGGCGAGGGCGGCGTCAAGCTTGGGCACGTGAGCGTCGTCGGCTTGGGGATAGATGTGCCACACGAAGGGCTTTGCCGCCCATTGCGCGCGCACGAAGGAATCCTCGCCACGCACGAAGTTGATATCCGCGGCCCACAGCAGTTCGTCGAAACGCGGCTGCGCGACGAATTCGAGCGCATGCGCTTCCAGCGCGCCTGCCTGCGCCGATGCGCCTGCCGCGAACTTCGGCAAGCCGAAGAAACGCGCGATCGCGCCCGAGATGCGGCCTTCCGGCATCAGTAGCACGACGGGTGCGCCGCCATCGCGCCATTGCGCGAGCAGCGCATCGACGGTGGGGTTTTCATACGCGAAGATCGACACGACCGTCTTCGCGCGCGCCTGCCGGGCGATGCCCACGCGCTCGCGCCACCACGCATTCGCATCGAAGCGGGCGCGACGCGCATCGAGGTCGCTTTCCTTGATCACGCCGCCCGTGCCCGCGCCGAGTCCGGGGAAAAAGAAGCTCTTCTCCAGCGGATAGCGCGGATGCAGCGACGGCCGCATGTGAAAATCCGTGACCCAGTCCTCGCCGCTCAGATATTCCAGATTGATCCACACCGGTTTGCGCTCGCGACACGCCATCGCGCTGATGTAGGCATGCGGAATTTCGCAGGCGAACGCCTCGATGACGACATCCGCGATCTCGAGCGTGTCGCCCGCGGGCATCGGCGCGTGCCAGTGCTCGATCACGACGCCCGCCGCCTCTTGTCGCGCGAGCGTCGCATCGATTTCGGGGCAAAGCGCGTGGAAGACGTTCAGGTCGTCGACGAACACGCGCACGCGCCAGCCGTGCTCGGCGCGCAACTGGCGCGCGAGGCGCCAGCAGATGCCGATGTCGCCGAAGTTGTCGACGACGGCGCAAAAGATATCGCAGGCGAGTTCGGAGGAGGCGGTGGGCAGGGACATGGCGTATCGTCGGCGCTGACGGCGGCGCGGCGTAATGTTTTAAACTGGTGATTCTAAGACACGGCTTACTACGGTAGTACGAGGCGCGCCGCGCCCCGCGCATCCGTTCCCGCTGCATGACGAACACCGACGCTCCCGATCCCGATTTCGATCCGAAGAAGACGCTTTCGCAATTGCCGCATCTGCCCGGCGTGTACCGCTATTACGACGTCGACGGCAACGTACTCTACGTTGGCAAGGCGCGCAACCTGAAGAAGCGCGTGTCGAGCTATTTTACGAAGACGCTGCACTCGCCGCGCATCGCGATGATGGTCACGCACATCCGCAAGATCGAGACGACCGTCACGCGCTCGGAAGCCGAAGCGCTGCTGCTCGAAAACAATCTGATCAAGGCGCTGACGCCGCGCTACAACATCCTGTTTCGCGACGACAAGTCGTATCCGTTTCTCAAGCTCACCGGGCACACGTTCCCGCGCATGGCGTATTACCGCGGCTCGGTGGACAAGAAGAATCAGTACTTCGGGCCGTTCCCGAGCGCCTCGGCGGTGCGCGAGAGCATTCAGATCCTGCAGCGCGTGTTCCAGTTGCGCACCTGCGAGGACTCGGTGTTCAACAACCGCACGCGGCCGTGTCTGCTACATCAGATCGGGCGCTGCACGGCGCCGTGCACGGGTCTCATCAGCGAGGAGGATTATGCGTGCGACGTCGCCAATACCTCGCGCTTTCTGCTCGGACGGCAGGGCGAAGTGATGAAGGAACTCGAGCAGAAGATGCACGCGTTTGCTGCCGATCTGAAGTTCGAGCAGGCCGCCGTGGTACGCAACCAGATGAGCTCGCTGTCGACCGTGCTGCATCAGCAGGCGATCGAAGTGGGCGGCGAGAGCGACGTCGATATCCTCGCGGTCGTGGCGCTGGGCGGCAAGGTGTGCGTGAATCTGGCGATGGTGCGCGGCGGCCGTCATCTCGGCGACAAGGCGTATTTCCCGACGCACGTCGAGAGCGCGATGTCGCTCGGCGATGAAGACGATCTTCCGGACGTGGCCGATGTCACCGAAAGCGCGCCTGCCGAGGTCCCGCCCGCCGACGTCGAAGCCATCGTGCAAGCCGTCGAGCGCGACGCGCAGGCGACCGGGATTCCCGTGCAAATCGAAGTGGACGCCGACGAACCGGAACCGGAAGTGCGCGAAGGCGAGCTCGAGTCCGAAGTGCTCGAGGCATTCATGGCGCAGCATTACATCGGCAATCGTATTCCGCCGGTGCTGGTCGTGAGCCATGTGCCGTCGAGCCGGCAACTCGTCGATCTGCTGATCGAGCAGGCGGGTCACAAGGTGACGATGCTGCGTCAGCCGCAGGGGCAAAAGCGCGTCTGGTTGTCGATGGCCGAGCAGAATGCCAAGCTCGCGCTCGCGCTTCTGTTGTCCGAGCAAGGTTCGCAGCAGGCGCGCACCCGGTCGCTCGCAGAAACGCTCGGGCTCGAGATGGACGATCTCGCGCTGCTGCGCATCGAGTGCTTCGACATCAGCCATACGATGGGCGAGGCGACGCAGGCGTCGTGCGTGGTGTATCACCATCACAAGATGCAGTCGGGCGAGTACCGGCGCTACAACATCACCGGCATCACGCCCGGCGACGATTACGCCGCGATGCGTCAGGTGTTGACGCGCCGCTACGAAAAGATGGTTGCGCAGGCGGTCGCCAATGCCACCGAGGAAGCCGCGACGCTACAAGCCGAAGACGCCGCCGACCCTAACGTGACGCCCGACGCCGCCGAACCGGTCGCGGCGGGCGGCACCCTGCCGAACATCGTGCTGATCGATGGCGGCAAGGGGCAGGTCGAGATCGTGAAACAGGTATTCTCGGAGCTGGGTCTCGATCATGGCATGCTGGTCGGCGTGGCGAAGGGCGAGGGGCGTAAAGTCGGTCTTGAAACGCTCATCTTCGCTAACGGCCGTACCGCGCTCGAACTCGGCAAGGAAAGCGCCGCGCTGATGCTGGTCGCGCAGATTCGCGACGAAGCGCACCGCTTCGCCATCACGGGCATGCGCGCGAAACGCGCGAAGGCGCGCCAGAGGTCGCGGCTGGAAGAACTGGAAGGCGTTGGCGCCAAGCGGCGGCAGAAACTGTTGTCGCGCTTCGGCGGCTTGCGCGGTGTGCAGGCAGCGAGCGTGGAAGATCTGGCGAGCGTCGAAGGCATTTCGCTCGCGCTGGCGCAGCAGATTTACCGGCAGTTGCATTGACCCGCCGGGCCGGGCGACGTGCCACGCAGTGCGGCGCGCCGCCTTGTGAGTGCCGTATCGACGCGGCACAATGGCGGCTCCTCACATGTCCCTCACTGGCTTTCGCGCATGCCCTTCAACTTACCGATCTTCCTGACGTGGCTGCGAATCGTGCTGATTCCGCTCGTCGTGGGCATTTACTACTTGCCGGACATGATGACGAACCCCGAGCACAAGAATCTGCTTGGCATGGTCATTTTCGTGCTCGCCGCGCTGACCGACTGGTTCGACGGCTTTCTCGCGCGCAAGCTCAATCAGACCTCGTCGTTCGGCGCTTTCCTCGACCCGGTCGCCGACAAGCTCATGGTCACGGCCGCGCTGCTCGTGCTCGTGCAGCTCGGGCGGCTGAACGCGGTGATCGCGCTGGTGATTGTCGGGCGCGAGATCACCATCTCGGCGCTGCGCGAGTGGATGGCGCAGATCGGCGCATCGAAGAGCGTCGCGGTCAATCAGCTCGGCAAGTTCAAGACCGTCTGCCAGATGATCGCTATTCCGATGCTGCTGTTCTTCGGGCCGCTGAAGATCGCCGGCACGCAATGGGAGATGGATACGCGCGTCTGGGGCCTGTGGCTCATCGACGTCGCCGCCTTCCTCACCGTCTGGTCGATGCTCTACTACATGAAGCTCGCGTGGCCGCAAATTCGCGCGCGCGGCGGCATCCTGTGAGCGGTGGCGGCATCGTCGAATGCAGTCATTGCAAAAGAGTGTGCGATCCCAGAAAAATCCACTCACAAAGTAGTTGACAGCTATCTTTAGCTTCTACAGAATCTTAGTCGCCTCATGCACGCCGCGACGCAAATAGCGAAGCAGCAGCAAAAAAGTAGTAGATGCGGGAGTAGCTCAGTTGGTAGAGCGCAACCTTGCCAAGGTTGAGGTCGCGAGTTCGAGACTCGTCTCCCGCTCCAGTCAAAGGGAAGCCAAGCTTCTTTTTTTAGTGCACCGGCTGTGTCAAAGGTCGTGCACGAACTGCTTAGGCGCGGTAGCAAAGCGGTTATGCAGCGGCCTGCAAAGCCGTTTAGACCGGTTCGACTCCGGTCCGCGCCTCCAAATACGAAAACGAAAGCCCTGACTCGTCAGGGCTTTTTCTTTTTCCGTCTTTGGCTTTGCCGCATTGCCGGCGCGCTCGCGGTTTTCGGCATTCCACTCGCACGGCATAATTGAGTGTTTCGTCTGCCGTCTTTTCGCACGTCCCATGGACCGGCCGACTCTCCGATATCGAATGGCGCTGGAAGCGCTTCGATGACCTCACGACCGCCGAGGTCTACGACATGCTCGCCGCCCGCAGCGCGGTGTTCGTCTTCGAGCAGAATTGCGTGTACGGCGACATCGACGGGCTCGACATGATGGCTGGCATTTGCTAGTGTATGGCGACCACGACGCGGGCGCGCGACGCTCGCCGGTTATCTGCGCGTGCTGTTGCCGGGATTGCCGGACGAAAGCGGGAAGGACGTGCGTATCGGCCGCGTGCTGACGACACGACTGCACTGTTTCGCGGCATGCGGCTCGGCAATGCGATCCTGGCGCGCGCGTTCGAGCACATCATCACGCAATGGCCGGGCGAGCCGATCAGCCTGCACGCGCAGGCGCATTTGCAGCGCTTCTACGGCGCGTTCAGTTTCGTGCCATCGTCGGGCATTCATGACGAGGACGGTATCCCGCACGTGTGGATGCGTCGTCCCGGTTTCCCTGCCTGACTCTTTCGAGGCGAATCGGTACGGCAGCGTGTCCATTGTCAGGAGTCTTCGAGTAGATCACGCGTTTGAGGTCGCCTGCGATGGCATCGACCGAATCGTGATCGGTGGCGAGCAGGCGCGCGTGGTCGTCGCGATCGAAGATGTATACCGCCGAACTGTGCGTGACTTCATACGCGCCGCCCGGATCGCGCTTTTCCATCTGATAGGCCACGCGATAGCGCTGCGCGACGGATTCGGTCGCGCGGTCCGATCCCGTCAGGCCGATCGCATGCTTGTCGTCGAAGTCGTGGCCGGTGACAGGCTTGCCGCTGTCGTCGGGGAGGGAGAGGTCGAGATCCGGCATATGCCCGGAGACATCGGTGAGTTGCCACGGCTGTGCGGGCTTCGAACACGCGGCGAGCACGCACAGAGCCAGCAGAGCGGCAAAAGCGCGCGGACGCGACCATCGGGAAGAACAAAAAAAGAAGCGTGCATCGAAGAAATTCATGCGCCGCGCAGGCGGCGAATTATCCAGGAATCGAGCGGTGTGGAATGAAATGCGCTGAGCGGTCATCTACAAAATACACGCCTTTGTCGCTTGCGTAAGCGCATCATCGTGCACGGCGCGTATTTTTGAGACAATTCACTGCATGGGGGAAAGCGTTTCGAAAGTCGTGCGTAGTACTGCGTAAGGCTAAACTTTCGATACCGAAAGACGCCGGGCGTATAATCCCCTACTTCGCGCATAGCCGCCGAGGCGCTCACCCGCCGCACGGACACACACGCAGGCAAACGCAAGCAAATTACAGGTTAACGATCGATGCAAATTCTTCCCGATTCCCTGTCTCTTGCCGAGACCGCGTTTTTCTTCGACTTCGACGGCACGCTCGTCGAACTCGCTTCCACGCCCGATGGCATCTTCGTGCCGCGCTCGGTGCCCGATATCCTCGCCGTCCTGCGACGCGCGACCAATGGCGCGATCGCGGTGGTTTCGGGGCGCGGCATTGACAGTATCGATTCGTTCCTGAAGACGCCGGACTTGCCGGTCGCCGGCATGCACGGCGCGGAGCGGCGCGACTCGAACGGCGACGTGCAGCGCATCGGCTTCAACGATGAACGCCTGCTGCGCATGGAACACGCGCTCGAGAAAGTCGTCAGCGCGAATCCCGGCATGCTACTCGAGATCAAGGGCGCGGCGCTCGCACTGCACTATCGCAATGCGGTGGATCGCGAGCCGGCCGCGCGCGCGGCGACCGAGCGTCTCGTCAACGAATACGCGGACGCCTATGTCCTTCAGCCGGGCAAGATGGTCTACGAGATCAAGCCGAAGGATGTCGACAAGGGCCGCGCGGTGCAGGCGTATATGGCCGAGCCACCGTTCACGGGGCGCAAGCCGGTGTTCATCGGCGACGATCTGACGGACGAGAAGGGCTTCGCGGTCGTCAACGAATTCGACGGGCTCTCGGTGAAAGTCGGCCCGGGCGATACGGTGGCGCGGGCGCGTATCGAATTGGTCGAACTGCTGCTCGACTGGCTCCAGGTGATTGTGGGCACGGCGGGGAAGCACGCCTGATGGGCCGCCTGATCATCGTATCGAACCGCGTCGCGCCGATTTCCGAAGGCGGCCCGGCGGCGGGCGGCCTCGCGGTCGGCGTATACGACGCTCTCAAGGAAACCGGCGGCATGTGGTTCGGCTGGAGCGGCGACGTGCTCGATACGCTGCCCGACAGCATCAAGCTCCAAGAGCACGGACCGGTGACCTTCGCGACCATCGGTCTCGTCAAGCGCAACTACGATCAGTACTACCGCGCTTCTCCAACTCGGCGCTGTGGCCCGCGTTCCACTATCGCCCCGATCTGATCGAGTTCGACCGGCACGAGTACGAAGGCTATTGCCGCGTCAATCGCTGGCTCTCGGCGCGCCTTGCGCCGCTGCTGAAGTCCGAGGATGTGATCTGGGTGCACGACCACCACCTGATCCCGTTCGCGCAGTCGTTGCGCGCGCTCGGCGTGAAGAACCGCATCGGGTTCTTTCTGCACATTCCGTTTCCCGCGCCGCAGATTCTGCTGAGCGTGCCGCGTTATCGCGAACTCGTGGAAGCGATGTGTGCGTTCGATCTGCTGGTTTTCAGACCGCGCCGGATCTGCGAGCCTTTTGCGATTACATCGATACGGAAGCGGGCGACACGCTCGCGCAGCACGGCGACGAGCCGGTCGACATCCGCGCATTCGGGCAGACGCTGAAGGCAGCCGCGTATCCGATTGGCGTATACCCCGATGAGATCTCCGCGCTCGCCAAGGACGGCGAAAGCGGTCGCGACGTCGAGATCGTCAAGGCGACGCTGCATCATCGCAAGTTGGTGATGAGCGTCGACCGGCTCGATTATTCGAAAGAGCTCGTCGAGCGTTTTCGCGCCTTCGAGCGCCTGATCGAGCACGACGCGACGCAGCGCAACAACGTGTCCTTCCTGCAGATCGCGCCGCCCACGCGCTCGGACGTCGATGCGTATCGCGACATCCGGCTACACTGGAGGTGGAATCGGGGCGCATCAACGGGCGGTATGCGGAGCTGGACTGGACGCCGATCCGCTATCCATCGCCAGTACGAACGGTCGGTGCTCGCGGCGCTGTTCCGCGAGGTGCATGTCGGCCTCGTCACACTGTTGCGCGACGTCATGAATCTGGTGGCAAAGGAATACGTGTCGGCGTAGGACCCGGACGATCCCGGCATGCTGGTGCTATCGCAATTCGCAGAGCAATTCGCAGAGCAATTCGCAGAGCAATTCGCAGAGCAATTCGCAGAGCAATTCGCAGAGCAATTCGCAGAGCAATTCGCAGAGCAATTCGCAGAGCAATTCGCAGAGCAATTCGCAGAGGTGGCGCGTGAACTGAAGGCGGCGTTGATCGTGAGACGACATGGCGGATGCGCTTGCCATGTTGCTCGACGAGCGCCGCGCGCGCTACAGCGAAATGATGGCGCAACTGCGCGACAACAACGTCTCCGTCTGGCGCGACAACTTCCTTCGCGATCTGAAGACGCGCTAATAATCTAATCATGAGCGGAAGACACAAAAAAGCCGCGTTCCAGCTGCGTTCCTTTCGAGGGAACGCGGCTTTTTTCGCGTGCGTCGAAAAATCAGGCCGGCTGCTTGTGCGGCGTCGCGACGATGTAGGGCAGTTTGCCGTGCTGCTTGGCGAGCAGCTCGCGATACAGCCCCGGACGTTCGCGCAATTCCTGCGGCGAGCCGTCGTCAATGACCTTGCCCACGCTCATCACGATAATGCGATCGAAGTTTTGCAGTGTCGAGAGGCGGTGCGCGATCGCGATCACGGTGCGGCCGACCATCAGCCGGTCGAGTGTTTGCTGGATCGCTTCTTCCGATGCGCTATCCAGCGCGGAGGTCGCTTCGTCGAGCAGCAGGATCGGCGCGTTCTTCAAGATGGCGCGCGCAATCGCTATGCGCTGACGCTGACCGCCCGACAGCTTCACGCCACGATCGCCGACGATGGTGTCGAAACCTTCAGGCATCGCCTCGATGAAGTCCGTGCAGCGCGCCTCGCGCGCGGCAGCGAGCACTTCCTCGCGGCTTGCATCCGGACGCCCGTAGGCGATGTTCTCGAACACCGTGCGATGGAACAGCGAAATATCCTGCGGCACCAGCGCGATAGTGTGGCGCAGGCTGTCCTGCGTGATCGTGGCGATTTCCTGCCCGTCGATCTTGATGCTGCCCTTTTGCGTTTCATAGAAGCGCTGCAGCAGCGCGAGCACGGTGGATTTGCCCGCGCCCGACTTGCCGATCAGGCCGACACGCTGGCCCGGCGCAATGTTGATGTTGAAGTTGTCGAGAATCGGCCGGCGACCCAGATAGGCGAATGTCACGCCCTCGAACTCGACGCTGCCGCCTTGCGACACGAGTTCGGTGGCGTCCGAGCGGTCCGGCATGCTGTGCGGTTCGAGCAGCGTCTGCACCGCCTCCGCGAGACGCGCGACGTGCTGCGTCACATCGACGAGTGCCACGGCCAGATCGCGGGTGCCGTGCAGGATCGTGAAGCCCAGCGAGCTGACCAGCACGATATCGCCGGAGGTCGCCTGACCCTTCGACCACAGCCACAGCGCCCAACCGAGCAGGCCGGCGGACAGAATCGCGGTGACGATCGCGTGGAACAGGCGCAATTTTTCCAGGTATAGCAGGCTTTGCTGACGCGCGACCATCTCGGCCTTCACCGTCGAGCCGAAACGCTTCTGCTCGCGGAAAGTCATGCCGAAAGCGCGGACCAGCGCCATGTTGCCGATCACGTCGACTAGTTCGCCATCGACCGATGCCGCCTTCGACGCGAAGCTGTGATGCCGCGCCGAACCGCGCTTGGCGAGCCGGTACAGCACGAAAGAGAGAATGAGCGAGGTCGTCATCAGTCCGGCTGCCATCAGCGGATTGACCGACACGATCATCACGATCGCGCCCAGCACCGCGATGCACGGCGGCAGGACGTTCCATGCCATCACGTTTTCCGAGGTGTAGATGGCGTTCGACGTCGCGGTGATCCGGCTCGCGAGCATGCCGGGCTGCTTCTCGGAGAAGTAGGTGGGCGAATGGCTGCTCAAATATGAAAAGAGTTCCTTGCGCAGGTCGCCCGTGACGATCACGAAGACGTGCGCGCCCACCCAGCCGCCGACCCGCCATAGCAGGTTGTCGGCGGCGATCAGGCCGACCAGGATTATGAAGGCGCCCCAGAGCGGACCGGGACGCCCACGGTCCTGACCGAGCACGTCGATCAGGTGTTTGATCGCGTACTGGGAGGCGAGGGCGCATCCGACGGCGGCGACCACGCTCAGCAGCACGACGGTATGCGCGATGGGATGCCGCTTGATATAGCGCATCAGGAATGCAAGCGGACGGTGCGCGTAGCTCGCGAGCTTCGCATTGTGCGCGTTACGCTGGGAGACGGTGAGTTGGTCCAATGGTCTTTTTTCGTCGTAGAGTGGTTGAGCGTATGTTGCGCCTTCGAGCCTGCGTGTCGCCCGTGCGATGTCGTCTGCACGATCCAACCGCGCTGCTGCTGCCCGATCCGGCGCGAATGACGTCAAACAAAGCGACGCGGTGCCGTCCGGCGCCGTCTCCATACCTGAATTGTAGCCAGTATCACGGGGGCACAAAACGTCATTCGGACAAACGAAATGCCCGAGCGTGTGTGACCGCCCGAACATCTTCGACATTCAGTTCCGACCGGATTGTTTAGGTCCCGCGTCTGGCGCGGCGCACATATTACAGCTTTACTCCGGGCGCGCATTGTAAGCACATTGCGCCCTTTTTGCGATAAAGCGGCGTCGAACCTTCGCTTGACGATTCGTACTCTTCGAATCCGAGTTGCAATTAATTTGCCGCAAGCGTCGAGAGGAAAAGCATGCCGCGCGCCAGCCTCGCCGGGAAACAACCTGCGCGCTCCATGCTCCGAAGCACAAGGCAAAGCGCGCGCGTCGGACAACGCGTGGACTCAATGTAGAACAATCTACATACAATCTACATAAACAGGGGTTTGCAAAATTTATCCCCCTTGTAACAAGGTAAATAAGTTGAAATGCCTACGCTGAGGGCCGTGTAAAAAAACTCCATAATTCGCTCCGGGTTTTCACCTAAACCGGGTTCTCACCTAAAAGGTTCTCACCTAAAAGGTTCTCACCTAAAAGGTTCTCACCTAAAATTTTGTGACAGGTTTTTGTCGGCGGCGGTCAACCACAAAAGCAGATGCGCGTTTATTATTACTTGTGCGTAGTGCCTTTTGAGACTCTTTTGAGATGTGGACTCGTATTTGCTTTGTCCACTTGCCTGCGCCAACTCAAATGATTGGCGACCCCTCTTTTCACTCGAGGCATCAGCCCTTTGCGCCGCGGCATACGTGCCGCGGAAAGCTTCGCCCGAGCCGAGCGATTCGCTCTAACGTCAACACGACAGCAGTAACAGACTGAATACCAGGAGTATCACGATATGCGAATCGCTCAAATCGCGCCCCTTCACGAAGCTGTTCCGCCGAAACTCTATGGCGGCACTGAACGCGTGGTGTCTTACCTGACTGAGGCACTCGTGGATGCCGGACACGATGTCACGCTCTTCGCGAGCGGTGATTCGCAGACCTCGGCGAAGCTCGAAGCCTTCTGGCCGCAAGCGCTGCGCCTCGACCCGACCATCCGCGATACGATGGCGCCGCACATGCTGCTGCTCGAGGAAGTCCGCCGCCGCGCCGACGAGTTCGACGTGCTGCATTTCCACATCGACTACTATCCGTTCTCGCTGTTCGTGCGCCAGCCGGTGCCGTTCCTGACGACCATGCACGGCCGTCTCGACCTGCCCGAATTGCAGCCGATCTTCAAGACTTTCAGCGATGTGCCGGTCATCTCGATCTCGGACAACCAGCGTCAGCCGCTGCCGCAAGCGCACTGGCTGTCGACGGTGTATCACGGCCTGCCGGAAAACCTGCTTAAGCCGATTCCGAACGTGAAGCCCGGTTATCTCGCGTTCCTCGGCCGCATATCGCCGGAAAAGCGCGTCGACCGTGCCATCCGCATCGCGCAGGCCGCCGGCATGAAGATCAAGATCGCGGCGAAGCTCGACAAAGCCGACCGCGCTTACTACGAAGAAGAGATCAAGCCGCTGTTCGCACTGCCGCACGTCGAGTACATCGGCGAAATCAGCGAAGCCGGGAAGACCGAGTTCCTGGGCAGCGCGCACGCGCTGCTGTTCCCGATCGACTGGCCGGAGCCCTTCGGTCTGGTGATGATCGAAGCAATGGCTTGCGGTACGCCGGTGATCGCGTTCAACCGTGGTTCAGTGCCGGAAGTGATCGAGAACGGCGTGTCAGGCTTCGTCGTGGAAGACGAACTCAGCGCGATCGCCGCCGTGAAGCGCCTGGATCAACTGCCGCGCGAGAAGGTTCGTGCCGCGTTCGAAAAGAGTTTCTCGTCGAAGGTCATGGCCGCAAACTACGTCACCGTGTACAAAGAACTGCTGCACCAGAAGCGCCGCACGGTGCTGCGTGAAGTCAATGCGAGCTGAAAATAATGCCGCATGACGTCAGGTAGGGTCGCACCGGTAATAGCGGCTTTCCTCGCGTCGTAGCATGAAAATAACGCCCCGCGCGCCTCAAGGCATGCGGGGCGTTATCGTAATAGCACATTTGGGGCGCCTTTCGAGCGCTAGACCGCCTAGCTCGAGTGAAACCTCTGACGGTATTTTTAATCTCCCTATAATGGGCGCGCTTCGGCAACGTCAGATGCCAGGCGGGAACGCCGTTCGCGGCATGCGGCCCGACGGCAGGCTACATCTGGACAGGAGTTTTCTTTGGCGAGACCCAAGCAAATCAGCGCGAACCCGGCGCCGGGCGCGGGCACCGTCTTCGCACTGCGGGCCCTCGGCCTCGTGCTGGCGGCGCGCTGGGCGTTCTCCATGTCACAGATGGGCTACCTCTCGTCCTTGCAAGCGATGACCTCGTCGCCGTGGGCCTGCATCAATCTCGTTTTCATTTTTCTGCTAGTGGCTTTGCCGGGCGCGAAGCCGCGCATGGAGCGGCCGCTCCATCCTCTGCCGCAATGGCTGCGGCAGGCACTGCGTTTTCTCGCATTGCTGACTTTCAGTTTCGCGGTGTTTTCGGTCTGCGCGTTCGTGTGGGCATCGGGCTGGCGGCGTTTCGTTCATGCGCTGGCCGAGACCAACGGCTGGCTGTTGGTCGGTCCCGCGCTGTACGTGGCCGTCATGTGGATCTGCCGGCCGCGCGCATTGTGGCGCACAAACATCGCGGCGCGGCGCTTTTCGATCGGTCGCTATGCCATTTCGCTCGATCCCGTCAGCCGCACAACGATGGTCTGGGCCGAAAACCGCAAGCTCGGTCAGTACGATGCACGCGAACTGTCGGTGAAATGGCCTGAGCCGCCGTCGGCCGGCATGCTCACGCCCGCGACCGATCCCCCGACCCATGCCGTGCGCGCCGAGGCTGAAGCGCGGCGCGGCGTGTTCGCGCGTGGCCCGAAGATCGAATTGCAGTGGAACTCTCCTGCGGCGGCAGGGCACAATCGGACCACGGTGTTTCGCACGCCGCTCACGACCTCCGGCGACCGCAACGCGGCCAAGGCGCTCGATTCGAGCCTGCGCCAGATCTGATCCGTTATTACGAAAGCGTCGGCTTGCTCAATCCGGTGGGGCGGACGTCTTCGGGATATCGCGTCTATGGCGCGCGGAAGTGCACGTGCTGCGTTTCGTGCGGTAGGCGCGGCGCCTGGGCTTTCTGGTCGAGGATATCCGCAAGCTGCTCGCGCTGTGGCAGGATCGGTCGTGCGCGAGCGCCGAAGTAAAGACGATTGCGCTGGAGCACGTCGCGTAGCTGGATCGACGGATTGCCAGCTGACCGACATGCGCGACACGCTGTCGCGACTCGCCACGAGTTGTCATGGTGATGACCGCCCAGATTGCCCGATTCTGGACGGCCTCGCCGAGAAATTGTACTAATATTGTGCGTCCGGACGGTCGCCGTGTTGTGGCCCTTAAAATTTAAACTGATAAATCAGTCGCTTGCACGATTTTAGCGTGCGCACTATTTCGCAACACGATGCACAGTTTTCAAGCATTTCGCTTGCAAAGTATCAAAAGGCTTCGCTATACTTCGGGTTATAATTTAGCGGGTAATTCCTGACCCGAATCCAAGCCAGGGACTTGCGAAATCTCTGGGGTACATCATGTTTGCAATCGTCATCGAAAAACTGAGCATTTGGTTCGAAGCCGCTGAACAGCGCCGTCGTGAAGAATATCTTGAGCAATTGTCGGACGTCGTTCAGCTTGAAAAGCGCATCCGCGCGCTCGAAATGAACGGCTACAATATCTAAGGCTACCCGGCTTAGTCTCCTGCGCAGGGCGCAAGTCGACAAAGCCAGCGTCCTCGGTAGCGCCGAATACCGAAGCAAAAAGCCCCGCGACGCGGGGCTTCGTCGTTTTTGCGCGGGCGTCTTGCGTTACTTCTGCGGATGCGCGGCGAGCCACTGCTTCATGAACGCAATTTCCTTGTCCTGTGCCGCGATGATGTCCTTCGCCAGCTTGCGCAGCTTGGCGTCCTTGCCGTACTTTAACTCGACCTTTGCTATTTCCACCGCGCCCTCGTGATGCGGAATCATGTGCGCGACGAAATCGCGGTCGGCGGCGCCGGTGTACTGGATGTTCGACATGCCCGACATCATCGAGTGGTCAGCGGCCTGAAACGCCGCGGTCGAAGGCGACTCCGACTCGCCGCCCGCTGGCTTGTCCATCTTCATGCCCGACATAGCATCGTGCGAAGACGCGGCGGTTTGCGCTATGGCGGTGCTGCCGCACAGGGCGGTGACGAGGGCAAGCAGGATTGTTGTTCGTTTCATCGTTGCTCCAGGAAGACTGGTTGTGTTTCGAAGCGCTTAGCCTAAAGCTTGCTACCGGGGTAAGGTAAAGCCGTTTTCGTCTACATATAAGAGCAACGATGCGGGGCCACATCAACCATTCGACGAAGGGCGCCATGCGCGCATTCGCAATCGCGATCTCGTGTCTGAGCGCGGTTCAACTGGCGCAGGCGAAACCGGGCGGCGAGCCGCTCCTGCTCGATACGCAAACCGGCATCCACAGCGGCGTGCCGGGCACCATTCTGCAGACCGCGCTGCTCAATTCCTCCGGCATGGTTCAAATGGATACCTTGCCCAACCTGCAGCAGGACCAGCCGCCGATCGTCGTCTCGCCCTACGTGGAATATCCGACCGGCCAGAGCGGCACGTCGTCGTCTGGATACAGCGGTGGACGCCGTCGCGTGCCGCAGACGCCTCATCCCTGAATACGCGTCATCAATCCGCGCGATGCTCCAGCTTGAACGACGCCTACGCGTCTTCGCCGAGCGTCTCGACCAGATAGGGCAGCGCTTTCTTCAGTTCGCTCGCGAGCGTGTATGGCGGATTCAGCACGAACATGCCGCTGCCGAACAGGCCGAAGCCATCGGCCGATGGCGCTTTCACAGTTAAAACACCGCGTGCAGCCAGCCATTGGGCTGGATCGTCTTCAACTGGTCCGCAAAATGCTGCGATTCCGTGCGTGTGACCAGCGGATACCACACTGCGTAAGTCCCCGTCGCGAAGCGCTTCAGACATTCCTCAAGTCATATCAGCGTGCGCGCGTAATCGCGTTTGTCTTCATACGAGGGATCGATCAAGGTTAGCGCCTGGTGCGGCGCGGGCGGCAGGATCGCCTTGATGCCTTCGAAGCCGTCGCCTTCGTAGATGATCGCGCGGCGGCCGGCGTCGCGGAAGTTGTGGCGCAGCACGTCGATTTCGGTGCTGTGCATCTCGTACAGCGCATGTGATCCTGCTCGCGCATCTCTCGGTAGGCGAGATAGGGCGAGCCGGGATAAAAGCGCATGTCACCGTCCGGATTGAGCGCCTCCACCTCGACGACATAGTCGGCGACCAGCGACGGCAGGTCAGTGCGATCCCACAAGCGGCCGATGCTGGTTTTGAATTCGGCGTTCTTGCAGCGAAACCCTCGGTGAGTGAATACACACCTGCGCCGGCATGAGTGTCGATATACATAAGGCTTGTCCTTCTGGCCGAGGTAGCGAAGCATTTGCACGACGATGGCGTATTTCAGCACGTCGGCGTGATTGCCTGCGTGGAAAGCGTGACGGTAACTAAGCATGTCGATCGGTCCCGCGAAGGGGCGCCAAGGCAAAAAGGCTGATTGAAAACGAGGGCGCGCAAAGGACAGGTATTTTAGCCGACACCCCCGGCGCCATTGCTGCAGGGCAGCGTGACCTTCATGCACAATAACCTTCTCGGGCGAGTGTGGCCAGTCGGCCAAAAGTCATAGGCATTTCGACTTCCCACGCTAATTTGCTTATGCCGAACGGCTGACTTGTGCGCCGTCGGCGTCGCATGGTGTCATTCACCTCATTCTCTGGCTCAATCATCACCGGAATCACGGAACAGGAGGCTTCATGTCACAAAACAGTAAGCTCGACGAAAAACCGCGATCGTCACGGGCGCGGCAAGCGGTATCGGTCGCACAATTGCGCTCACCCTCGCCGAAGCGGTCGCGGCGGTTGCGATCGCCGACCTGAACCAGTCGGGTGCGGATGCTGTCGCCGAAGAGATTCGCGGCAAGGGCAGCCGCGCCTCGACGTGGCGATGGACGTGACCAACGAGGAAGCGGTCAATCGGGCATCGATCGCGTCGCGGCGGAATTCGGTGCGGTGGACATCCTCGTGTCGAACGCGGGTATCCAGATCGTCAATCCGATCGAAAACTACGCCTACAGCGACTGGAAGAAGATGATGGCCATCCATGTCGATGGCGCGTTTCTCACGACCAAGGCTACGCTCAAGCATATGTACAAGGACGATCGCGGTGGCGTCGTCATCTACATGGTTTCGGTGCATTCGCATGAGGCGTCGCTGCTCAAGTCGGCCTATGTGACGGCGAAACACGGCCTGCTCGGGCTCCCGCGCGTGCTCGCCAAGGAAAGCGCGAAGCATAACGTGCGCTCGCACGTCGTGTGTCCGGGTTTCGTGCGCATGCCGCTGGTAGACAAGCCGATTTCCGAGCAGGCCAAGGAGCTCGGCATCAGCGAGGAAGAAGTCGTGAAGCGCGTGATGCTCGGCGGCATCGTGGACGGCGTGTTCACCACGGTCGAGGATGTCGCGCAGACGGTGCTGTTCCTGTCCGCGTTCGAAACTGCGGCGCTCACGGGCCAGTCGTTCGTCGTCAGCCGGCTGGTTCTGCAATAAGGAGGCGGCGGCGCATGGCAGAGAACGACAACAGCGGCATCGTCGAGCATGCGTCGCCCGTATCCTCGGCACAGGCGCAGCGGCGCATCGCTCTGCCGCCCTAGGAGACCATCGCGCTGACGCTGCAGAGCGGCGGCGCGCTCGGGGCGTATCAGGCGGGTGTCTATCAGGGGCTGCACGAGGCGGGCATTCATCCCAACTGGATCGCCGGCATCTCGATCGGGGCGCTCAACACGGCGATCATCACGGGCAACGCGCCGGAACATCGCGTCACGCGGCTGCTTGAGTTCTGGGAGGCGATCTGCTAACCTGCCTTCGGCTTGCCGATTCCGGCGGTCGTCGAACGCGCGCTGTTCGATTCTGCCGATGCCGTGCGCAAGGGCTTCACGGCCATGCAGGCGTTCGGCGCGCTTGTCGAAGGACAGAAGGGCTTCTTCGTGCCGCGTTTTCCGCCGCCATCGCCGATCGCATCGTCTTCGCCGCAGACCGCGAGTTACTACGACACGACGCTGCTCAAGGCCACGCTCGAGCGCCTGTGCGACTTCGACCGCATCAATTCGGGCGAAACACGCGTGTCGGTCGGCGCTGTGAATGTTGCGACCGGCAACTTCGCTTACTTCGACAACACGCGCATCAAGTTGCGGGCGGAGCATTTCATTGCTTCGGGCGCGCTGCCGCCGGGCTTCGCGGCGGTCGAGCTCGACGGACAGTATACTGGGCTGGGACGGCGGCCTTATGTCGAACACACCGCTCTAGAAGTCGTGCAGGCTGCGCCGCGACACGCTCGCGTTTCAGGTCGATTTGTGGAGCGCGCGCGGACCGTTGCCGAACAGCATCGTCGATGTGATGGGGCGCGTGAAGGATGTGCAGTTCTCCAGCCGCCCGCGTCTGGTCACGGATCAGATGCAACGTGCGCAGCACTTTCGCAACGTGCTTCGGCACGTGCTCGATTTGCTGCCCGACGATGTCTGCAAGAGCGACGAATGGTGCAAACTCGCCGAAGAACTCGCATGCTCGAAGCACTACAACATCGTGCACCTGATCTACCGGCACAAGGAATACGAAGGGTACTTCAAGGACTATCAGTTCGGTTTTTCGACCATGCGCGAACATTGGGCGAGCGGGTTGGAGGATATTCGCCGGACGCTCGCGCATTTGCGACTGGCTGAAGATGCCGAACAACGAATCGCGCTTCGTCACGCAGGATATTATCCATCGCGACGGCCGCTGAATCTGCTGCCAGCGGTCCAATACCGGCGATTTGGGCGTAATCGCGTAATCCCGCGCCGGTTTGTATAATTCGGGACGCTTTTTGCGAGCATTCCGTTTGCAAGCCGAACAACGATTTTTCCATCGCCCGATGAACTCGATCGCCGTCTGCTTCGTCTGCCTCGGCAACATCTGCCGTTCGCCCAGTGCGGAAGCGGTGATGCGCGGTCTCGTCGAGCAGGCGAAGCTGGCGGGCCGCATCGTCATCGATTCGGCGGGAACGGGCAACTGGCACATCGGCGCTGCGCCCGACGACCGCGCCCAGCACGCGGCGAAGAGGCGCGGCTACGATCTCTCCGCGTTGCGCGGCCGCCAGATCGCGGCAGCGGATTTCGCGCGCTTTGATCTGTTCCTCGTGATGGACGACGCCAACGCCGCCGCGCTCACTTCGATCTGTCCCCCGGAACATCGCGACAAGATCCGCTTGCTGATGGAATTCGCCTCGCGCCACGACAGCCGCGTGATCGTCGATCCGTACTTCGGCGGCGAGGAGGGCTTCGAGCGCGCGCTCGATCAGTGCGAGGATGCCTGCGAAGGCCTGCTCAAGGCGCTCCGGGCGCAACTGGTCGCCTGACAGCATGAAATTGTCTGCGTGAATGGCTACATATTTTGACCACATACTTGACTAAAACTATGGGCTATTTATACTTGATAAAAACCATCGAGTATTAACGGTTAGCCCCATCATGAGACTCACCACGAAAGGTCGTTTTGCCGTCACGGCGATGATCGACCTGGCATTGCGCCAGGAGCAGGGCCCGGTGACACTGGCAGGCATCAGCCAGCGCCAGCGCATATCGCTGTCCTACCTCGAACAACTGTTCGGCAAACTGCGGCGGCATGAAATTGTCGAATCGGTCCGTGGACCGGGCGGCGGTTACAACCTTGCGCGCCGGGCGGAAAACGTCACGGTGGCTGACATCATCATCGCGGTCGACGAACCGATCGATGCTACCCAATGCGGCGGCAAAGGCACGTGCGAAGGCACCAAGCAGCACGACGGCCACTGCATGACGCACGAACTGTGGGCCACGCTCAACCAGAAAATGGTCGAGTACCTCGATTCGGTGTCGCTGAAAGATCTGGTCAATCAGCAACGCGCCCGCGAAGGTTCGTCGGCGGTGCTGGGTGACTGGCGCGCCGAATCGGCGAATGTCGAGGCTGCGCGTGTCGTGCCGAAGGGACCGAATTCCATTTTCAATCTGGCCGGCTGACGTGTGCCGTCGCGCGGGATCGTCCTTTCGCGATGCAGGCGTCCTTGCCAGATGCTTTGACCGATTTTCCGGAGCCGATTGATGAATAATGATATTCCCCACCTGCCCATTTACATGGATTACAGCGCGACGACGCCCGTCGACCCGTGCGTGGTGGACAAGATGATTCCGTATCTCCGCGAGCAGTTCGGCAATCCGGCCTCGCGCAGCCACCAATACGGCTGGACCGCGGAGCGTGCGGTCAAGGAAGCGCGTGAGAACGTCGCGGCGCTCGTCAATTGCGATCCGCGCGAGATCATCTGGACGTCGGGCGCGACCGAGTCGGACAACCTGGCCATCAAGGGCGCTGCACGCTTTTACAAGAGCAAGGGCAAGCACCTTATCACGGTGAAGACCGAGCACAAGGCCGTGCTCGACACAATGCGCGATCTCGAGCGCGAAGGCTTCGAAGTCACGTATCTGGATGTGAAAGACGACGGTCTCATCGATCTGGACAAGCTCAAGGCGGCAATCCGCCCGGACACGATCCTCGTATCCGTGATGAGCGTGAACAATGAAATCGGTGTGATTCAGGACATTGCCGCGATCGGCGAAATCACGCGCGAGAAGGGCATCATTTTTCACGTCGATGCGGCGCAGGCCACCGGCAAGATCGAAATCGATCTGCAGAAGCTGAAGGTCGATCTGATGTCGTTCTCGGCGCACAAGACGTATGGCCCGAAGGGCATCGGCGCGCTGTATGTGCGTCGCAAGCCGCGCGTGCGTATCGAAGCGCAGATGCACGGCGGCGGTCAAGAGCGCGGCATGCGTTCGGGCACGCTGGCGACGCATCAGATCGTCGGCATGGGCGAGGCGTTCCGCATCGCACTTGAAGAAATGGCGACGGAAAACGAGCGCATCCGCATGCTGCGCGACCGTCTGATGACGGGCCTGCAGGAGATCGAAGAGGTGTATGTCAACGGCGACATGGAAAGCCGCGTGCCGCACAACCTCAATATCAGCTTCAATTTCGTTGAAGGCGAATCGCTGATCATGGCGGTGAAGGATGTCGCAGTGTCGTCGGGTTCGGCGTGCACGTCGGCGTCGCTGGAACCGTCGTACGTGCTGCGCGCGCTCGGCCGCAACGATGAACTCGCGCACAGCTCGATCCGTTTCACGGTCGGCCGTTTCACGACCGAGCAGGACGTAGATTACGTGATCAACCTGCTGAAGGGCAAGATCGCGAAGCTGCGCGATCTGTCGCCGCTGTGGGAAATGCACAAGGACGGCATCGACATCTCGACCATCCAGTGGGCCGCGCACTAAGCCGCCGCTAGGCATGACGGCTGCGAAGAGCACACGGACGAACCACACCGAATATCTGGAGAGTTTGAATCATGGCTTATAGCGACAAGGTTCTGGACCACTACGAAAACCCGCGCAATGTCGGCTCGTTCGCGAAGGACGACGACACCGTCGGCACCGGCATGGTCGGCGCACCGGCTTGCGGCGACGTGATGAAGCTGCAAATCCGCGTCGGCGCGGACGGCGTGATCAAAGGCGCGAAGTTCAAGACGTACGGCTGCGGTTCGGCCATCGCATCGAGCTCGCTCGTCACCGAATGGGTGAAGGGCAAGACGCTCGACGAAGCGTCCTCTATCAAGAATACGCAGATCGCGGAAGAACTCGCGCTGCCGCCGGTGAAGATCCACTGCTCGATTCTCGCGGAAGACGCGATCAAGGCAGCGGTCGCCGATTACAAGCAGCGTCATGGCGCGGCAGCGCCCGCAGCGGCGGAAGCCGAATTGAAGCAGGCAGCGGCGTAAATCAGGAACATGGGCGCGATGCGAGGCATGGCGCCCCGATGCAGCAACAAAGCGCGAAGAGAAGCGAAAGACTATGGCAATCACGTTGACGGATAAAGCGGCACAACACGTGCAGAAGTATCTGATGCGGCGGGGCAAGGGCGTCGGCCTGCGGCTGGGCGTGCGCACGACGGGCTGTTCGGGTCTGGCGTACAAACTCGAATATGTCGATGAACTCGCACCGGAAGACACGGTGTTCGAATCGTCGGGCGTTAAGATCGTGACCGACCCGAAGAGTCTTCCGTATCTCGACGGCACCGAACTGGACTTCGCGCGTGAAGGCCTGAACGAAGGCTTCAGGTTCAACAATCCGAATGCGAAGGACGAGTGCGGCTGCGGCGAGTCGTTCCGCGTGTGACGCGGACTGCGCCGGCAGCATCTGCAAAAGAGGCGGCGCGTGCCGCCTTTTTCATTAGTGGACACTGATTTCAAGCAACACGTCATGGCTTCCCTCAACGACACTCACTTCGATCTGTTCAGCCTGCCGCCGACCTTCGCCATCGATCAGCAGACACTCGACGACGCGTATCGCACGGTGCAGGCGCAGGTGCATCCGGACCGGTTCGCATCGGCCGGGGACGCGCAACGGCGCCTCGCGATGCAGTGGGCCACCCGCGCGAACGAGGGCTATCAGACGCTGCGCGATCCGCTCAAGCGCGCGCGTTATATGCTCTCGCTGCGCGGCATCGATGTCGGCGCGGAGAACAACACCGCGATGGAGCCGTCCTTTCTGATGCAGCAAATGGAGTGGCGCGAAAATATCGAGGATGCCGCCGCTGCCAAAAATATCGGCGCGTTGGAAGCTTTGCTCGACGAATTGCGTGACGAAGAGCGCGTGCGTTTCACCAAGCTCGAAGCGCTGATCGACAGTCAATCGGATCAGGCGGCGAGCGAAGCGGTGCGGCAGTTGATGTTCATCGAACGTGTGGCGCATGAAATTGGCGCGCAGATCGAGCGGTTAGAGCACGCGTAAGACAGGCTCGTCGCGCATAACCCCATAAGACCCAAGATGGCTTTACTGCAAATCTCAGAACCCGGCCAGGTGCCGGCGCCGCATCAGCGGCGCGTGGCGGTCGGCATCGATCTTGGTACCACGAATTCGCTCGTCGCCGCCGTGCGCAACAGCATTCCCGAAGCGCTACCCGACAAGGACGGCCACGTGCTGTTGCCGTCGGTGGTGCGTTATCTGGAAAAAGGCGGGAGGCGTATCGGCCGTCTCGCGAAGGAAGAGGCGGTCACCGATCCGCGCAATACGATCGTCTCGGTCAAGCGCTTCATGGGCCGGGGGAAAAGCGAAGTGGAAGGCGCGGAGAACGCGCTCTACGACTTCATCGACGCGCCCGGCATGGTGCAGATTCGCACCGTCGATGGCGTGAAGAGCCCGGTCGAAGTGTCGGCGGAGATTCTCGCGACGCTGCGTTATCGCGCTGAGGACACGCTCGACGAAGAGCTCGTCGGCGCGGTGATTACGGTGCCCGCGTATTTCGACGAGGCGCAACGCCAGGCCACCAAGGACGCCGCCATGCTCGCGGGTCTCAACGTGCTGCGCCTGTTGAACGAACCGACGGCGGCGGCGATCGCATATGGTCTGGACAACAGTGCGGAAGGTTTGTACGCCGTCTACGATCTGGGCGGCGGCACCTTCGATCTATCGATCCTCAAGCTCACCAAAGGTGTTTTCGAAGTGCTTGCAGCGGGCGGCGATTCCGCGCTCGGCGGCGACGATTTCGATCACGCGCTGTATCGCCATATGTTGAGCGAAGCGGGTGTCGTGCTCGACGTGCCGGAAGATGTGCGATTGTTGCTCGATCGCGCGCGCGTGGCGAAGGAAGCGTTGTCCGACGCACCGCAAACGCGCGTGCAGGCGACGCTTTCGACGGGACGCGAAATCGATGTCGCCGTGACGGAAGCGCAATTCGCCGCGCTGACCGAAGCGCTCGTCGCGCGAACGCTCGGACCGACGAAGAAAGCATTGCGCGCCGCCAAGGTCACGCCGAAGGACATCAAGGGCGTGGTGCTGGTCGGCGGCGCGACGCGCATGCCGGTCATCCGCCGCGCGGTCGAGGCGTTCTTCGGCCAGCCGCCGCTGGTCAATCTCGATCCCGATCAGGTCGTCGCGCTCGGCGCGGCGGTGCAGGCCGATCTGCTCGCCGGCAACCGTCGCGGCGAAGGCGACGACTGGCTGCTGCTCGACGTGATTCCGCTGTCGCTGGGGGTCGAGACGATGGGCGGGCTCACGGAAAAGATCATCCCGCGCCACTCGACCATTCCGACCGCGCGCGCTCAGGATTTTACCACCTTCAAGGACGGCCAGATGGCGATGGCGATCCACATCGTGCAAGGTGAGCGTGAGCTGGTCAGCGACTGCCGCTCACTGGCGCGCTTCGAATTGCGCGGCATCCCGCCGATGGCGGCGGGCGCGGCGCGCATCCGTGTGACGTATCAGGTCGATGCGGACGGACTGCTGTCGGTGTTCGCGCGCGAGCAGACCTCGGGCGTGGAGGCATCGGTGGTGGTGAAGCCGTCCTACGGTCTCGCCGCTGCCGACGTCGCCCGCATGCTCGAAGAAAGCTTCAAGACCGCCGACGTCGACATGCGCGCCCGCGCGCTGCGCGAGGCGCAAGTGGAAGCACAGCGTCTGGTCGAAGCGACGCAGGCCGCGCTCGACGCGGACGGCGAATTGCTCGACGACGCCGAGCGCGCCCAGATCGACACGCTGGCCGCGCAACTCGCGCAGATCATGCAGGGCGATTCGCCCGAGCAGATCGAAGAGGCGACCAAAACGCTCGCCGCCGCCACCGACGAATTCGCCGCGCGCCGCATGAACAAGAGCATTCGCCGCGCGCTCGCGGGCCGCAAACTCGACGACGTTGGATCGCGGCGCGCGCCCGAACCTCACAGAACCATCAAGTATTTACGGAAAACCATGCCTCAAATCGTTGTGCTGCCCCATGTGGAGCTTTGTCCGGACGGCGCGGTGATCGACGCGGACGTCGGCAAGAGCATCTGCGACAACCTGCTGGATCACGGCATCGAGATCGAGCACGCCTGCGAGAAGTCGTGCGCGTGCACGACCTGTCACGTCATCATTCGCGAAGGTTTCAACGCGCTCGAACCGTCCGAGGAAGACGAGGACGATCTCCTCGACAAAGCGTGGGGCCTTGAGCCGACTTCGCGGTTATCATGTCAGGTGATGGCGCCTGCCGACGAGGATCTGGTGGTCGAGATTCCGCGGTACTCCATCAACCACGCCAAGGAAAATCACTGACAAGAGGCTCGCCCATGAAGTGGACAGATACTCAGGAGATCGCGATGGCGCTGACCGACGCGCATCAGGATATCGATCCCCAATATGTGCGTTTCACGGACCTGCATCGCTGGATTACCGAACTGGAAGGTTTCGACGACGATCCGCAAAGCTCCAACGAAAAGATTCTCGAAGCGATCCAGGCGGCGTGGATCGAAGACGCAGATTACTGATCGCGTCTTGCAAGCTGCAAAGCAAACGGCGACTTCCTGAGAAGTCGCCGTTTGCATTTACGCGTGCGACGCCACGGCGCGACGCTTCGGAATGGACACGATCACACCCGTACGCCGCGATCCACAAGCTGGCGCGCAAGCGTTGGCCACATCTTCGCGACGGGTTTCTCGCCCGCCAAGATCGATGCGTTGCGCTAGCTGAAATCGCTGCTACTCATGGCCGCGAGGTTGGGGTGGATCACGGCGTCGGCGTACTTGTCGAGTTCGTAGGCCTTGATGGTCTGGCCCATGATCGTGAAAGTCTGCATCAACACGTCGAAGGAGTTGGACGTGGCCCGTTCTCCGGCCGCGTCGAAATATCGACCGGGATCACGAAATCCGCGCCCATCTTGTGCGCGAACGCGGCCGGTACCGGACTCACGAGACCGCCGTCGACATATTCGTGGTTGCCGATCTTCACCGGCTCGAAGATCGACGGCACGCTGCACGACGCGCGCACCCCGACGCCCGTGTTGCCGTGCTGGAAGAGAATCGGCTGGCCGTTCTTCAGGTCGGTCGCGACGATGCCGAGCGGCTTCGCCATCTTTTTGATCGGGCGGTTGTCGAGCGTCTTGTTGAGGTAGTTCTGTAGCGCAACGCCTTGCAGGATGCCGCGCGTGCGAAACGGCATGGCCCAGTCGCTGATCGAGGCTTCGTCCATGGTCAGCGCGAGCTTGTTGATGGCGATGCCGTTCATGCCCGACGCATACAGCGCCGCGATCACCGACCCCGCACCGTCCCGGCGATGAGATCCGCATGCACGTTGCGCGCTTCGAGCGCCTTGATCATGCCGATATGCGCGAAGCCGCGCGCCGCGCCGCCGCCGAGCACGAGGCCGACGCGTACCGGACGCTGCGGTTCGGGCGCGGTGGGCGGAGTGTGGGCGTCGTTCGATGCGTTCGTGCGGCCGCCCGTTGTGGTGCAGGCGGCAAGAACGGAAGACGCCGCCGCGAGCGAAAACGCACGGCGGGAAAGACGGGGTGACGATGGCTTCAAGTTGAGCCCCGGTGCTGCCGCGCACACGCGCGATGCGGCATTTCTAAAAAAGGCGCGCACATCATAAAACAAAGAACAAAGGCGTCCGTCCCGACTGAAAGCGGTCGGCGAGTATAATTTCGTCTCATTTTGAGCATGTCCTGCGGCGCGCGTTCTCGTGTTGTTCAGTGCATCGTGCACGTCCCCGGTGTTCGCATACACCCGCGCGACGACCTTGCCGAGCCGCTATCTAGACGGAAACGAGCGAAAGCGCCGGCGCCCCATCATCGAGTAAAGAGCAATGACCACCCAAGTCCGTACCCGATTCGCCCCGAGCCCGACCGGTTTCATCCATCTCGGCAACATCCGCTCCGCACTGTACCCGTGGGCGTTCGCGCGCAAGATGAAAGGTACCTTCGTGCTGCGCATCGAGGACACGGACCTCGAGCGTTCCAGCGACGCCTCGGTCGATGCGATCCTCGAAGGCATGGCATGGCTCGGCCTAGATTTCGACGAAGGCCCGTTCTATCAGATGCAGCGCATGGACCGTTATCGCGAAGTGGTCGCGCAGATGATGGAGAAGGGCCTCGCGTACTACTGCTACATGTCGACGGAAGAACTCGACGCATTGCGCGAGCGTCAGCGCGAAGCGGGCGAGAAGCCGTGCTACGACGGCACGTGGCGCCCGGAGCCGGGCAAGACGCTGCCGCCGATTCCCGCAGACGTGAAACCGGTGGTGCGCTTTCGCAATCCGCTGACGGGGGCGGTTGCCTGGGAGGACGCGGTGAAAGGGCGCATCGATATTTCGAACGAGGAACTCGACGATCTCGTGATCGCGCGTCCCGACGGCACCCCGACGTACAACTTCTGCGTCGTCGTCGACGATCTCGACATGAAGATCACGCATGTCATTCGCGGTGACGATCACGTCAACAACACGCCGCGCCAGATCAACATCCTGCGCGCGCTCGGCGGCGAAGTGCCGGTCTATTCGCATCTGCCGACCGTGCTGAACGAGCAGGGCGAGAAGATGAGTAAGCGCCACGGCGCGATGAGCGTGACGGACTATCGCGACAACGGTTTTCTGCCGGAAGCAGTGGTGAACTATCTCGCGCGCCTCGGCTGGTCGCACGGCGATGCGGAAATCTTCTCGCGCGAGCAGTTCGTCGAATGGTTCGATCTGGAGCATCTCGGCAAGTCGCCCGCGCAATATGACCACGACAAGCTCAACTGGCTGAACGCGCATTACATCAAGGAAGCGGACAACGCGCGCCTCACGGAACTGGCCAAGCCGTTCTTGGCCGACGCGGGCATCGATGCGGCGGTGCTCGGCCAGGGTGCACCGCTCGATCAGGTCGTTGCGCTGCTGAAGGACCGCGCATCGACGGTAAAGGACATCGCCGATAGCGCCGTGATGTTCTACCGCGAGCCCGTAATCGACGCCGATGCCTTCGCGCAGCACGTCACCGACGCGGTGAAGCCGGCCATCGCCGATCTGGGCACGGCGCTGGCGGACGTCGAATGGACCAAGGAGGCGATCGCAGCGGCGCTCAAGTCCACGCTCGGCGAGCACAAGCTGAAAATGCCGCAACTCGCGATGCCGGTGCGTCTGCTGGTCGCCGGCACGACGCATACGCCGTCCATTGACGCCGTGCTGATGCTGTTCGGACGCGAGAACGTGCTGAAGCGGCTCGAAAAAGCGGTGTCCTGAAAAAAGTTCGTCGCGTCAATACATTGTGCGTTGTCGAGTGAAGCGAGTCAAAAAATTTCGCTTCAGGCCTCAAGCGATATTTACAGCTATAAAAACACCCCGTATAATATCAAGATTTTTATGAAAGGGGTCTGCAAGGGGGTATAGCTCAGCTGGGAGAGCGCTTGCATGGCATGCAAGAGGTCAGCGGTTCGATCCCGCTTACCTCCACCAAAGAACATGAAAGTAGTTGCCGAAGTTGCTTTTGCATGGTTGTTTTCTGTTATCGGAAGTCGCAAAAAAAATACTTCACAAGATTCACAAAGTTGTTTAAAATTCTAAGATTAGCTGATTTGAGACGGTAATGCGGCAGATAATCAGGGCAAGTTTAAAGACAGAACACAAGTTTCTGTCCCCTTCGTCTAGAGGCCTAGGACATCACCCTTTCACGGTGAGTACAGGGGTTCGAATCCCCTAGGGGACGCCAGAACATCGGCGGCTGCTAGTTAAAGCGCTGCAAGATTCGCCGCTGACAGGCGAGTCGATGAAAAGACTAAGTGGAGCGGTAGTTCAGTTGGTTAGAATACCGGCCTGTCACGCCGGGGGTCGCGGGTTCGAGTCCCGTCCGCTCCGCCAAACAAGCCTCGTACGACGCGTGGTCTCGCTGGCTTCCGATGACCATCGTTCAGGTCGGAATTCGACGGATCGGTGAGCCCCGCGTGGCACAGGGCGCGCAGGCGCTTTTCGGTGGGCATCGGCACGGATAGGGCAACGGCTGCGAGCGGATGATTTCGTCGAGCGCGAGCGTGCCGAGCATCTGCTCGCGCTTTCGCGTCTTGCTTGCGCTGCCGCGTGAGCGCGGCGTCGTCCAGTGCGGCGATGACCTCGCGCAGCAGCGGTGACACTTCGACCACGCGACAGGCCCGAGGCCGGCCAGGATCACGCTCGCATCGACGTAGAGCGTGAGCATGAACGCGTCTTCGACGATCACCACCTCGTGGGTTACGTTCGGCGGCACCCAGATCGCGCGGGATGGCGGCACCGGCGGCACCATCCAGGTGGAATCGGCGGTGGCGACCCGCAGCACGCCACGCGATGTATAAGCTACCTGCGCCCACGGATGCGTATGCAAGGTGATGCGCACGCCGAAGGGCATTGGCCGCGAGCGCACGCGGATTGGATGCTCGATCTTGTCGATCGACGGTTGCGTTTCGGCCAGCGGTTATCATGCCACTCCAGCTGTGAACCCGAAGATGTTACGCGAAACCTCATGGACTTTTCGGCGATGCATAATGCGCCGTTCGAGCGAATCAATTAGAGAAGGGGGCCGGTTTCGATGCAATACGTCTTTGTCTACGGCACGCTGCGCGCGGGCGAGATCAACGATATCAGGCGCGGCTGAGCGGCATGGCATCGCGCGCCCGGAACGGATCGGCACGGCTTACGTACAAGGGTCGGCTATTCGATTTCGGCAGCTATCCCGGCCTGGTGCTCGACGAGCACGGCGCACCCGTGCGCGGCGACGTCTACCGCATCGAGGACGCGCTCGTGCCGGTGCTCGATGAAATCGAGGAGGTACTTTTCATTCAGTTAGGAAACTTGGTAACCTGGCGTACGTCATAACCTGCGTGCGAGAGAGACGGCGGGGAAACGGCAAGCAAACGAACCGACCTGGTTCGAGAAAAGGGTCGAGGCGAGCGAATTTCAAGATG
>LFLF01000010.1 GCA_001184395.1 Candidatus Paraburkholderia calva
AGAATGCGACATTAGCAGCACCTGAATCAACGAAGTCCGGCGTTAAATTAGTTGGGTCTGAACGTCGCGTTGGCTCTTTCGAATGAGTAGGTGCACATTCAAAAAGACTATTTCAACAGCCTGCTAGCAAGGTCGCCGGCCCAGCGCGCTCCCGCTCCGGACCGGCCCCTACCCTCAAACCATCTCGATCCCCATCGCCGTAGCCTCCCCGCTGCCGATACACAAACTCGCGATCCCGAGCTTCAGCCCGCGCGCCTTCAGCGCGCTGAGCAAGGTCACCAGAATGCGTGCGCCCGACGCGCCGATCGGATGCCCCAGCGCACATGCGCCGCCATTCACGTTGACCTTGTCGTGCGGCAGATCGTGCTCGCGCATCGCGGCCATCGTCACCACGGCGAACGCCTCGTTGATCTCATACAAATCGACATCGTTCGCGCGCCAGCCGTTCTTCTCCAACAGCTTGCGAATCGCGCCGACGGGCGCCGTCGTGAACAGCGCGGGCTGCTGCGCGAACGTGCTGTGCCCGACGACACGCGCCAGCGGCGTCACACCCAGCTTCTTCGCCGTGGAAGCACGCATCATCGCCAATGCTGCGGCGCCATCCGAAATCGATGCCGAATTCGCCGCCGTCACCGTGCCGTCCTTCGCAAAAGCAGGCTTGAGCGACGGAATCTTCTCGATGTTCGCCTTGAACGGCTGCTCGTCGCGGTCGACGACCACGTCGCCTTTCCTGCCCGATACCGTGACCGACGCGATCTCCCACTTGAACGATCCGTCATCGTTGGCGCGTTGCGCGCGCCGCAGCGATTTGACCGCGAACGCGTCCTGCAACCCGCGCGAGAACGCATACGACGACGCGCACTGCTCCGCGAATGTGCCCATCAATCGGCCCTTGTCGTATGCATCCTCGAGGCCGTCGAGGAACATGTGATCCAGCACCTGCCCGTGTCCCATGCGCATGCCGCCGCGTGCCTTCGGCAGCAGATACGGCGCGTTCGTCATGCTTTCCATGCCACCCGCGACGATCACGTCGGCCGAGCCCGCGAGCAGCATGTCGTGCGCGAACATCGCGGCGCGCATGCCGGAGCCGCACATCTTGTTGACGGTGGTGCTGCCGACCGAAAGCGGCAGCCCTGCGCCCAGGGCCGCCTGACGCGCGGGTGCCTGCCCTTGTCCCGCAGGCAGCACGCAGCCCATGATCGCTTCCTCAACCTGCTCGGGCTTCACACCCGCGCGCTCGAGCGCCGCGCGGATCGCCGCCGCGCCAAGTTGCGGTGCCGTCAACGCAGCGAAATCACCCTGAAACGCGGCCATCGGCGTACGCGCTGCCGACACGATGACTACCGGATCATGCTGGGTCTCACTCATGTTTCATCTCCTTGATGACGCTTCGAATGACGTCGGGCACATCGCCGCGACGCGCGGCATCGGAGGCCAGCACGTCGTTTTCCGCCGAATGCGCCGCCCCGCGGCTCAGCGACGTGACGCACGACCGGTACACCGGCTCGATCTCGTCCGGCGCGCCGATCACCATGCCCATGTTGCGCAAACGGCCGTTGTGCACGCCGTAGGTCCAGCCATGCACGGTCAGCTCTTGCCCGCGCGCCCACGCGTGGCCAACGACGGTCGTGTGGCACACGTTGATGGTCTGCTCGATCGTGTTCAGTTCGACCAGCCGCCGATGCCGCGCCTCGCCGACCGGCCATTCGTCGAGCAGCGCGGCGTGCTTGTCGCGCACATCCTCGACGTGTCGCAACCAGTTATCCGCGAGACCCACGCGCCGCCCGACCAGCGCCGCGCCGACGCCCGAGCAGCCGTAGTGCCCCACCACCATGATGTGCTTCACCTTCAGCAGATCGACGGCAAACTGAATGACGGACAGGCAATTCAGGTCCGAGTGCACCACCACGTTGGCGATATTCCGGTGCACGAACACTTCGCCCGGCGGCAAGCCGATGATCTCGTTCGCCGGCACCCGCGAGTCCGCGCAGCCGATCCACAAATACTCCGGCGTCTGCTGATGCGCGAGCCGCTTGAAGAAGTCGCCGTCTTCATCGAGCTTGTGCGCGACCCAGTTCTCGTTGTTCGTGAAGAGATGGGCGAGGGGATTGGTGTCGTTGATATCGGTCATGATCGTTGGGCCTCATGCGGCCCGAGAGTGTGCATCGCCAGGCTGCGCGAAGCGCTCCGGATAGCGGACGCAAAAGCGCACGGCCTGGTCGTAGGGAAAGAAATCGGCGAGTTCGCCGCGCGCGAGCTGCTCCTTGTGGCGCTGCCAGAGCGCGGGATCGAAAAAATCCGCGTGATGGCGCATGAACGCGTCGCGCACGCGCGGGTCGCCGAGCAGAAACGCGCCGTAGGTTTCGGGAAAAATATCGTGCGGGCCGACGGTATACCACGGTTCGCCCGACAACTCGTCTTCCTCATTACGCGGCGCAGGAACTTTGCGCACATTGCAGTCGGTCAGATACTCGATCTCGTCGTAGTCGTAAAACACCACGCGCCCGTGCACCACGCGCCCGTGCCGCGTCATGCCGAAATTCTTGTACAGCATGTCGCCGGGAAAGATGTTCGCCTGCATCAACTGCTTGATGGCGTCGCCGTATTCCTTGATGCCGTGCTCGATCTCGCCCGCGCTGCCGTGCTGCAAATACAGATTGAGCGGCACCATCCGCCGCTCGATATGCACGTGCCGGATCACCAGCCGGTCGAGTTCGCGAATCAGCGCATCGTCGAGTCGCGCGAACGGCAGCGCCACGCTCGAGTATTCAAGCGTGGCGGCCATGCGCCCCATGCGATCGTGGCGCTTCACGAGCAGATACTTGTCCTGAATCTTCTGCCGCGTGGTGTCCTTCGGCGACGGAAACGCGTCCTTGATCAGCTTGAACACGTACGGGAACAAAGGCAGCGTGAACACGATCATCACGAGCCCCTTGATACCAGGCGCGATCACGAAACGATCGCTCGAATGCTTCAGGTGATGCAGCAGATCGCGATAAAACAGGTTCTTGCCCTGCTTCTGCAAGCCGACTGACGTGTAGATCTCGCCCTTGGGTTTGCCGAGCATGAGTGTGCCGAGGAACTGCACATATGCGGACGGCACTTCCATATCGACGAGAAAGTACGAGTGCGAAAAGCTGAAAATGATCAGCAACTGTTCACGCGACAGCAGCACGGTATCGAGTGCGAGCAGGCCGAGTCGCGTATGCCGCACGGCGATGGCGAACGGCATCAGCATGTCGCCGTTGATGACGCGTCCGACGATATATGCCGCCTTGTTACGGAAGAACAGCGACGAAAGCACGTGAATCTGGAAATTCGGCTTCGGCGCAAGTTCGCCGAATGCATCGTCGAAGGACTGCATCACGCATTGCACGTCGCGCGGCAAATCCTCGAACGGCGGCTCCAGCTGAAAATTCGTGACGATTCGCTCGAAGGTCGCCGCGAGCCCGTCGCGTTCCGGGTAATACGCGCGGTACGTTGGCTTCGCGGCGGGCTCGTCGTTCTCGATGTAGTCGGTCGAGATCGCGGGCCGCACGAAGATGAAATCGTTGCTGAAGTACGAACGATGCAGAATCTTGCAGCACACGGAATTGAAGAACGTTTCGGCGCACTCCGGCTGACGATGTGTGGTCAGCAAGCCGATGAAATGCAGTTTGATCTGCTGCCAGACTTCATCGTCGATGGTTTCGGCGTCGTACTCGTCTTCGAGCCGCATCACGCATTCGGCTACTCGCTCGTCGTACGACGCGATGCGATCACGCGCGAGCTTCTGCAATGCGGGCCAGTCGCCCGCTTCGAACGCGACTTTCGCTTCTATGGCCGCATCGCGAAACACGCGGTAATGCCGGTCGAACCCTTCGAGTATCGACGCTGCGATATCGAAGCCGATTTGCGACGAAAGTAGCTTGGGGAAGTGGTTCATGTCGGCTCCGCGCGTCGTGTGCTGGCGTCTGCGTTATGCCGCTTTCGGTTTGCGCGGGCGCTTCTCCGCGCCGGCGGCGATTAACGCGTGCGCCTGCTCTTCGTAGGCGGCCAGTTCGGCGAGCGTAGTGTCGAGATCTTTGTGCTGACGCTCAAGCACCTCGCGATGCGCCGCAATCGTTTCGGCGAACGCCTTCAGTTGCGTGGTGGTGCCGGTCGGCGAATCGTACAGATCGAGCAGCGTGCGGATTTCCGATAGCGTGAAGCCGAGCCGCTTGCCGCGCAACGTGAGCTTCAGCCGCGTGCGGTCGCGCGTGGAATAGACGCGCCGCAAGCCGTTCGAGCCTTCGGGCGCGAGCAGACCCTGATCTTCGTAGAAGCGAATGGCGCGTGGCGTGACGTCGAATTCGCGCGCCAGTTCGGTGATGGTGAAATTCGTCGGTTGAGTCATCGCTGGCGTCGGGCGAGAAAGTCCATGCAACGATAGAATGGATATTTACATTATCGTCAACCTGCCGGGATTGCAATGCGCAATTGCACGCGGGGCAGCGCGGCGCGCTTTCGGAGACATCGCCCGCATGAACGCACTCGAACATCAGCTCGATTATGTTTTCGCCGATGATCTGCCCGACGCTGGCGGAGTGAAGGAAGTCGCGCCGGGCGTGCTATAGGTGCGCATGCCGCTGCCGTTCGCGCTCGATCACATCAATCTCTGGCTGCTGCGCGATGAACTCGACGGCGTGCGAAGCTGGACCGTGATCGATTGCGGTATCTCCGACGCCACCATTCGCGCGAACCGGGAGCGCGTGTTCGACACCGCGCTCGACGACTTGCCAGTGTGCGCGTGATCGTCACGCATTGCCATCCGGATCATCTCGGGCTTGCGGACTGGATTTGCTGGGACGGCGATACATCGCGCTGGAACGTGCGCCTGTGGATCTCGCTCGGCGAATACCTGAACGGCCGCGTGATGGCCGCGGGCGACGGTTCCAACGCGGGCGGCGAACGCGTGGCGCAACACTTCGCGATGCACGGTCTTACGGACGAAGAATCGCTCGACGCCCTGCGCAATCGCAAGAGCTATTACCCGACGCTGGTTCCGTCGATTCCGCCGGAGTACCGGCGGAATCGCGATGGCGACGCGATCAGGATCGGCGGGCGAGACTGGAAAGTGATCGCGGGCTTCGGCCATTCGCCCGAACACAGCGCGCTTTACAGCGCGAAAGACCGCCTGCTGATTTCGGGCGACATGGTGCTGCCGCGAATTTCGATCAATGTGTCAGTATTCGCGATGGAGCCGGAAGGCAATCCGCTCGCCTTGTATCTGGAGTCGCTCGGTCGCTACGAGACCATGCCGGAGAACACACTCGCGCTGCCCTCGCACGGCAAGCCGTTCAAGGGCGTGACGACGTGCGGGATCACCATCGCGCGCGGCTGGCGGAAGTGCGCGAGGCGTGCGTTGCGAAGGCATTTAGCGCCGCCGATATCGTGCCGATCATGTTCAAGCGCAAGCTCGATATCCATCAGATGACGTTCGCGCTCGGCGAAGCGCTCGCGCATCTGAATTTGCTGTGGCTCGATGGGATCCTGACGCGTCAGACCGGCGCTGATGGCGTGATTCGCTTCACGACATCGGCACCGGCCTGAGCGGATTTACTGCACCTACACCGCGCCCAAGTTCACGCGCCCGAACTGGCTAACGCTGTAAGCGCTGACATTCGTGTGGGTGATGACGTACGCTGTCGGATACACCAGCGGAATCTACAGTGCCTGATCGTGGATGATCTTCTGTGCATCGGTGTACGACTTCGTGCGCTTCGCGACATCGGCGGTCGTCTTGCCGTCGGCGATGAGCTTGTCGAGTTGCAGATCGCAGTAACGCGCGAAGTTGATGCCCGACTTCACCGCATTGCAACTGAACAGCGGCGAGAGATAGTTATCCGGATCGCCGTTGTCGCTGGCCCAGCCCATGAACAGCATGTCGTGCTGGCCTTGCTTGGCTTCCTTGATCAACTCGCCCCATTCGATCACTTTCACCTGCGCTTTCACGCCGATCTTCGCGAGATCGGCCTGCAGCAATTCCGCGCCCGCCTTCGGACTCGGATTCAGCACGCTGCCGTTCGGATGCACGCAGATGGTCGTTTCGAAGCCGTTCGGAAAACCCGCGTCGGCGAGCAGTTTTTTCGCGTCATCCGGCGAGTACTTGTAGGCCGCGATGTTCTTGTCGTAGCTCCACGTATTCGGCGGATAGGGATTCACCGCCTGCGTGGCCGTGTTGTCGAACACGGTTTTCATGTAGGTCGTGCGATCGAACGCTTCGTTCAGCGCCTGACGCACCTTCGGGTTGTCGAGCGGCTTCTTCTGCGTATTCAGCGCGACGAAGGCGGTCATGAACGCGGGCGTTTCGCTGACCTTGAGCGACTTGTCCTTCTTCGCATCGATCATGTCCTGCGGCTTGGGCGACAGCGCGATCTGGCATTCGCCCCCTTGATCTTTTGCGCGCGCACGGTGGCGTCGGGCGTGATCGCGTAGATCAGGCGATTGATCTTCGGCTTCGGTCCCCAGTAGGCCGAATTTACGTCGTAGCGGATCACGGGGTCTTTCGTGTAGCTCTTCAACTGGAACGGGCTGCCGACCGGCTTCGCGTTCAGATTGCCCTGTTGGTTCGTCTTGAGCAGCTTGTCCGCGTATTCTGCCGAATAGATCGACGCGAACCCATCGTCAGGATCGGCACGAAGGTCGCGTTCGGCTCGTTGAGTTCGAACTTGACGGTGCGATCGTCGACCATTGGTGATGGCCTTGATGAGTTTCACGAGGCCCATCGACTGGGCATGCGGAAAGCCGCTCGCGCCCGCGACCTTGTGCCACGGATTGCTGTCGTCGAGCATGCGGTGAAGACCACATCGTCCGCGTCGAACGCGCACGAGGGCTTGAAGTAATCGGTGATCTGAAACTGCACGTTTGGACGCAGATGAAACGTGTAGGTCAGGCCGCCGTCGCTGCTCACGTCCCATTTGTCGGCGAGCGCTGGAACGACCTTCTTCTGCGCTTCGTCGTACGACACGAGCGTGTTGAAGATGACATCCGCCGACGCGTTGGTCGTCACCAGCGAATTGAATTGCACGACGTCGAAGCCGTCCGGGCTCGATTCCGTGCAAACGGTGAGCGGCTTAGCGAGCACGAGTATCGGCGTCAAGGCGAGCGTTGCGGCGGCGAGAAGTTTCAGACGCATGAAATCTCCCGTGACCGGTCGGTCACACAAGGTTTCGTTATTGTTGCGTTCGTATGACGGGGCACACGGCGAGACTACACGGCGCGCAAGCAGCGCGCCCGTGCGTGGTCAGATTAGCGAAATGAACATCCTACGACAACGACACGATCTTCATACGCTTATGCTTTGCGGCGCTCGCGCGTGTTTCAGGCATTTTCGCGGCTTGCCGAGGGGCAGCTCTCACGCTACACTTACGCCGTCTTTGGGGAGTAGCCTTCTTCCCGCAATGGAAGGAGAACGCGTCAACATCCTCGGCCTCGTTGCCGTGGCGCGTTCGACCAGCCGGTTTGGCGAGACCATCGATGCGCTTCGTCGTTCGTGGCCGGACGGCGTGTGGTGCATCGTGGTTCGCTGACGTCCGACCGTGGAAACATCGTGTCCCCACAACAATATCCCTTTCGCGCGTCCGCATTCGCGACGCTCACGTTGCATTGTCCGATGCAAGGTGTCGCATGACGATGCTCTTCCTCGAACTCGTGCTGATGCTCGCGGTCATCCTGACCACGTCGGAACTCTTCACCAATGCGCTCGAACATCTCGGCGAGCGGCTCGGCATTTCCGAGGGGGTGACGGGTTCGCTGTTCGCCGCTGTCGGCACGGTGCTGCCCGAAACCACGGTGCCGATCATCGCGCTGCTGGGCGGCACGCCGAGCCGCGCGGTGAACGAAGAAATCGGTGTCGGCGCGATTCTCGGCGCGCCGCTGATGCTCGCCACGCTTTCCACGTTTTTGATGACGCTCGCCATCATCAAATCGCGCGGCCTGCACGGCCATGTGATGCCGGAGCGCACCGGCTTCACGCGCGATCTCAACTTTTTCCTGTTCGCGTTCGTGATCGCGTGCGCCGCGATGTTCGTGCCGTATCACGTGTGGGCCGTGCGCGCGGTGTTCGCGGTCGGGCTGATCGGCGTCTATGTGTTCTATGTGATCTCGACGTTCCGCGCATCGGCGACGCTGGTCAAAATCGGGCACGGCACTGAGGCCTCCGAAGCGTTGTTCGTGTCGCGCATCGGCTTGAAGACTTCGCTCGGCACCATCATGCTGCAGTTTCTGATCGGCATCGTGCTGCTAGTGGGCGGCGCGAAGGGCTTCATTCACGGCGTGGAAGGCGTGTCGCACGCACTCGGCATTTCGCCGCTGCTGCTCTCCCTGATCATCATTCCGATCGCCACCGAACTGCCGGAGAAGGTCAACAGCATCATGTGGGCGCGGCGCAGGAAGGATACGCTCGCGTTCAGCAATATCACCGGCGCGATGGTGTTTCAGGGCACGCTGCTGCCGGCGATCGGCATCATGCTGACGCCTTGGGAGCCGCGTATCGAAGTGCTGACGGACGTGCTGATCACGCTGGCGGCGGCGGCGTGGCTGCGCTTCAATGCGCGGTCGAATGGCGTGGTGCTATGGGCGTTGCTGGCCAATGGCGCGCTCTATGCGCTGTACCTCGTGCTGATGCTGGGCCGTTGACGTTCACCGCAACGCATCAAGAGCGAAGCAATCGCGTAAGGCCTGAGCCGGTCGCGTCATTCTCGTTGTTTTTGTTTGTTTAACGGCGTGCTGCTGGAAAACTTTAGAGCCAGGCGGCCTTTTGATACTGCTTCGCCGCCTGGGCCTGCTGCATCGACTTGCGGTAGGCCGTGGAAAGCAGCGCTTGCGCCGATTGCGCGCGATTCATCATCGCTTCGATGCTCGCCTGGATACGGTGGATAGTCTGAAGCGAGTCAGCCGGCTGATCCGCTTCCAGCGACATCAACATGGGCGAGCGCGCCTGCGTGAGCTCGGCGGCGCGCGTCCAGTCGCCGGCGGCTGCTGCTGCTGCTTCGATCGCCTCGGTCAGCGCCCACGCGTGTTGAATCATCTCTTGCTGGTTCATGTTCATGCTCCTTCAGCCCGATCCGCTTACTTGTTCGTGGCCAGCGCGCCCGCGCTGTTAGTGCCGTCGAACAGCGCAGTCAGGTAGCTGCCCTGCGTCGACATCTGCGACATCAGCGTGTTCAGTGCGGTGAACTGGGCGTTGTAGTCGGTCGTCAACTGCGTCGTGTACGACGCGAGTTGTGTCTGCTGGTCCGAAATGTTCTGCAGGTCGGCGTTGAGCGCCGTGGTGCGCGCATCGATGATGCCGCCCGTCGCCAGGAACGACGTCAGGCTCGTGTTCAGCTGCTTCGCCACGCCATCGGTCGAGTTGAACAGCTTCGATACCGCGCCGGAATTGCTGGAGAGCGCGTTGGTCAGCGCGGTTTCGTCGGTCTTGAGTGTGCCGTCCGGTTGCAGCGCGATACCGATCGACGCCAGATTAACCTGGCTCGAACCCGAGCCGATGCCCTTCGCGATCGTGCTGGCGATGGTGCTCTTGATAGTGTTCGTCATCGAGTCGCCGAGCAGCGCACCGCCTTGCGAACCTGCCACCTGCGTCGAATCGAACGAGGTCAGAGACGATGCCGTGCTGATGAAATTGTTGTACGCGGTGACGAACGATTCGATCGCCGTCTTCTGCGAACTCGTGTCTTGCGCGATGGTGAACGTCTGGGTCGTGCCGACGGCGTCGGACGTCAGGTTCATCGTTACGCCGGTCAGCGCAGTAGTGACCGTGTTGGTGGCGCTGCTCGCTGCGGTGCCCGCGACCGAGAAATTGGCGTTCATGCCGGCCTGCGTTTGCGTGCAGCCGGTCGAGCTGATCGACGTCTGGGCGGGCGTGGTCGGCGTTCCGTCCGTGTTGGTCGCGGTGGATGCGGCCGTGACGGAGGACGTGACGTTCAGGCTCGACAGGCCGTTATCGGTGGTGGCGTTGACGGCCACGTTGATGCCATTCGCCTGACCGGTCGACGAGGAGCGCAGCACGAGGTGCGCGCCGTCGGTGCCGTTGACGACCGTTGCCGTTACGCCGGGATTGCCGCTCGCTGAGTTGATCGCCGATGCGATGCCCGAGAGCATGTTGTTCGTGGAGTCGATGTTGATCGACATGTTCGAGCTGCCGACCGAGATTTGCATTGTGCCGGTGCCGAGCTGCGCCGAGCTGCTGAATGTTTTCGAGGTGAGCGACTGCGCGGTGGCGATATTGTTGACCGTCACCGAATAGGAGCCGGCGACCGCGCCGGTGGTGGCCGAGCCAGTGAGGCCCTTGCCGCTGCCGGCGGCGGTGAATGCGCCGAGCGTGGTGCCGTCCGCGAGCGAACTGGCCGCGCTCTGCAAAAGCGACAGCACCGATTTGAGCGTGCCGACCGCGGTCAACTGCGTGTTGTCCGTGGTTTGCTTGTTGGCGAAGGCCTGCGTTTGTCCCGCGACCTTCGCATTGACGATAGCGGTGACGAGCGAATTCACGTCCATCGTCGACTTGGTCGAGCCGGAAATGATTGATTGCGCGGCCTGTTGTACGACGCTATTTGGATCGACCGTGGATGCCGATGTGGTTGCTACCGTCGTCATGTGAGACTCCGTTCGTGGCGTCGGTCCGAGGATCGTTCGAGGATCGCTTCAAGGACGTTCGCGCGATGATGAAAATTGGAATGAACGCGAAAGTACAAATGCGGATCGGGAGGCAAGCTTCCCGGTTTCCATCACCCGGCGCGCGGGTGATGAGTGCGCGCCGGGGACTTACTGTGTGACTACTGATGCTTAGCCGAGGAGCTTCAGAACTTGCTGGGGCATTGAGTTGGCTTGCGCCAGAACCGAGATACCAGCTTGTTGCAGAACCTGAGCCTTCGAGAGGTTCGCGGTTTCCTGAGCGAAGTTCGCGTCGGTGATCTGCGACTGAGCGGACGACAGGTTGGTCGACTGCGCGGTCTGCGTGGCGGCCACCGAGCTGAAGCGGTTTTGCACAGCGCCCAGCTTTGCTTGCAGTGCGTTCACCGAGTCGATCGCGTTGTCGATCGATTCGATCGCTTGCGAAGTGCCGTCCGACGTGCCGATGTTCACTTGCGAAACTTGCGGCGGAACGTTGTTCTTGGCCAGCGTCGACAGTTCGGTCGTTTGCGTCGAGGTTGTCGAGGAGGCTGCGGTCGAGCTGAGGGAGATCGACGAGCTGCCAGCCGTGAGGCCCGTGAACACGTTCGACGCGACGAAGCCCGTCGAACCTGTGCCAGCGCCCAGCGACTTGTTGTCCTGGTCGGTGAAGGTGTAGCCGCCGCTGCCGTCAGCGATCACGTTGATCGAGGTGATCGACGCGCCGGTGGAAACCGATGTACCCGAGGAGCCCAGGCTCAGACCGTCGACCGTGCCGAGGACCGTGCCGGCCTTCGGGCTGCCGCCGCCGAGTTTCAGAGCGGAGACATTCGCCGACGTGCCGAGGTCGATCGAGATCGACTGACCGACGTTCGCGCCGACCTGGAAGGTCTTGAGGCCAGCCGAACCGTCGAGCAGGTTCGTGCCGTTGTATTGCGTTTGCGACGAGATACGGTTGATTTCAGCGATACGCTGCGTAACTTCTTGTTGCAGCGAGGACTTGTCCGCGTCCGACAGCGAGCCGCTCGAAGCTTGCACTGCGAGCTGGCGAATACGCTGCAGGTTGTCCGTGATCTGCGACAGGCCGCTGGAAGCCGTCTGGACCATCGACACGCCGTCGTTCGCGTTCGAAACGCCCTGGTTCAGGCCGTTGATCTGCGACGTCATGCGCGAGGAGATCGCGAGACCTGCTGCATCGTCTGCTGCACTGTTGATGCGCTTGCCCGACGAGAGGCGGGAAATTGCCGACGACAGAGCGCTTTGCGTGCCGTTCAGGTTTTGCTGAACGACGAGCGAGTTGATGTTGCTGTTAATACCGATCATGATGTTTCTCTCCGATTTGGCGTGGCGTATTTATCTAAGTGATAGCGCCATCGATTGGCGGAAGCGTCTGTCGTTTGATTGTTTGGCCGCTTGTTTAGGTTTTCGGCCCGTGCTAGGCAAACTTTAGGTATCGCTACGTATTTGCCTGAGAATTATTGAGGCGCCTTGTTTGCCGGGCCCAAGCTCCGGTACGTGCCCATAAAAAAAGCCTCGCTGTGTTGCTACTACGGCAAAGCAAGGCCGATTTATTAGGTTTAAACGTGCTGTTACGCGTCGAAAGTGGCGGGCGACTTGCCCGCGCACCAGCCTTGCCACATTTTGCGAATGGCGCGGGCGAAGGCCGTAGCCACTGCGTCCGCCTCGAAAAACGGCGACTGCATGCAGCGCTCGCGCATGCCGGCGCGGATGCGTGCGAGTTCGTCTGCGGCATGCGCCCAGGCGCTGCCCTTCGCAACGAAATCCGCGCGATCCCGCGCGACGAAGTCCTGCAATCCAGCGAGTGACAGCACGGACGTGCTGCCGCGGCTCGCGATTAGGTCGCCGGGCAAGGTCAGCGTCGGCACACCCATCCACAGCGATTGCAGCGTAGTCACGCCGCCGGCGTACGGGAAGGTATCGAGTGCGATATCCGCGTCGAGGTAATGCACCAGAAACTTTTCCAGCGATGAACGTTGCCGATATTCGATACGGTCCGTATCGATGCCCGTATTCCGGAACCAGCCGTTCACGATCGTGTACGTGTTGTCATGCGGCACGCCGGCAATGAGCATTCGTGCGTCCAGTACCGCGTGCAGCAGTTCCGCCCAAAGCGCGATCGTCTGCGGCTGAAGCTTGTTGAAGCGGTTGAAGTTGCCAAACGTGATATGACAGTTCGTAAGAGCGGGTAGCGCGTTGAGCGGCGGCGCTTCGATGGCGGGCTGGAACGGCGCGAGAGCCGGCAGATACGCGAGCTTTTCGACTAACTGACCATCGATCTTGTCTTCCGGCACGTAAAAGCGGTCTAATCCATCGCTCCTATGCCGGTCGTGCCGAGGTATCCCATCCAGCTCGCCTGGACCGGCGCGGGTTTGCGCGCGAAGGTCAGCAGGCGGTTATATCCGGTGTGTCCCACCAGATCGATCAGCACATCGATGCCGTCGGAGCGGATTTTCTCGGTGAGATCCGCATCGCTCAAGCCCGAGGTATCGTTCCAGCGTGCGACTTGCGAACGCAGCCGAGTGGTGTAAACGTCCGTGATTGCCCGGTTGTAATACACATACACCGTCACATTCGGATCTTTGGCGAGGTGCCGGAACACCGGTTCCATGAAGGCCGCTACCGGGTGACGGTTGAAGTCGCCCGAGACGAAGCCCACCCGCAGCCGCTTGTTCGGATCGGCTTTGTTGACATGCTTTCGCCACGTCGTGCGCAGCGGTTCGGCGCACTGTTCCGCGAAGTAAAGGTGTCGGGCGTAAAACTCCTTCGGATCGACGTTCGCCTTGTGCGAAAGACAGAACAGCAGGTTCTCGTGCGACGGCTCGTAGTTCGGGCGTAGCGCGATCGCGCGACCGAAATGATGGGCGGCTTGTCGAACAGAGTCAGATCCATCAGCATGAGCGCGAGGGTGTCGTGCGTGTCCGGCACACTGGGAGCGAGCTCGACGGCGCGGCGCGCGGCGGCCTGTGCCTCGTCCATGCGCTGTACCGAACGCAAAACCAGCGCCAGGATGCGATGCGCCTCACTGTAGTGCGGGTCCTGGCCGATTACCCGGCGGCATTCCGCCTCTGCCTCGATGTGCCTGTCGGCCAGCCGCAATGATTCGGCGAGAATACGGCGCACGTCGTTTTGGGACGGCCGCAGTTCCAGACTGCGCCGCAGCGCGGCGATGGCTTCCGGCAGCTTCATGCGCTGCATCAGCGCAATGCCTTGTATTTCCAGGCCCAGTTCGAACTTCGGAAAGCGCTGCGTCAGGGTTTGCGCGAGCACCACGGACTCGTCGTATCGGCGAGTGTTGAAAAGCGCAAGCAGCTGGTTGACCTCTTGCGGCGTCGGAGCGGTGCGGCCGTTCGGTGCGACGACGCCCTGACGCAGTTCGGTCGCTTCGCGAAGCTGTTCGGCAAGCGCATCGATGGCAGGGCCGTTGAGCCCTTGTTGGCACGCCAGATCGAAGACCAGCTTCGCCGCTTCGACCTGACCGCCACGCGTCAGCGTATCGATATAGTTGGCCCAGTAGACGAGCCGCGCGGGGTTCGCGCCGATCGCGGCTTCGAAAAACGGCATCGTGAGATCGAACTGTCCGCGCTGCGCCATGATCATGCCAAGGTTGTAGTTGGCGTCGGCATGGCCCGGTTGAGCCTCCAGTACGACGCGATAGAGTGTCTCGGCTTCGTTCAGATCGAGCGCCTGATGCCTTTCGACTGCAACGCTCAGCACATTGGCCAGATCCGCCTCGAACTGTTGTTCGGCGCTCAGCGTGTGAGTTGCGTGGGTGTGTTCCGGTGCGGTAGGCATATTCATGGTTTGGGCATTCCTTGGCGTTGCAAGAATTATCTGGCCACTCCGTTTGCCCTATGGCCGGAACTGGCGGTAAAAAACCGCTCAAATCGACCGATTTGCCCGCCTGCGGCGCCTTCTGCGACACCACGCGTTCGCGCGTATCCTTTGGGGTCTCCATCCAATCCCGCACTCGGAGTCCTCATGCAAACCCGCACCATCGGCACCTCGGACCTGAAAGTCGCCCCGCTCGTGTTCGGCGGCAACGTATTCGGCTGGACGGCCGACGAGCGTGCCTCGTTCTCCATCCTCGACGCCTTCGTGGACCACGGCCTCGACTTCATCGACACCGCTGACGTCTATTCCGCCTGGATCGACGGCCATACGGGCGGCGAGTCGGAAACCATCATCGGCAAGTGGTTCAAGGAGAGCGGCAAGCGCGACAAGATCGTGCTCGCCACCAAGGTCGCCAAGCTCGCCGCGCGACCCGGGCTCTCGGCGGCAAACATCGCGGCGGCCGTGGACGATTCGCTGCGGCGCCTGAAAACCGATTACATCGACGTCTACTTCTCGCATCATGACGACGAAGCAACGCCGCTCGACGAAACGCTCGGCGCCCATCAGAAGCTGATCAAGGCGGGCAAGGTGCGGGTGATCGGCGCGTCGAACTACACTGGCGCGCGGCTGGACGAGGCGCTCAAGCTATCGAAGGAGACGGGTTTGCCGGCTTATCAGATCCTTCAGCCGGAGTACAACCTCTACGACCGCGAAGGCTACGAGACCGACCTCGAACCCGTCGCCGAGGCGCACAAGGTGGCGGTCGTGCCGTATTATGCGCTCGCGAGCGGCTTCCTGTCCGGCAAATACCGCTCGAAGGCCGACGCGCAAGGCAAGGCACGCGGCTCGCGCGTGGAGCAGTATCTCGATGCGCGCGGCCTGAAGATTCTCGACGCGCTCGACGAAGTCGCCAAACGCAACGACACCACGCCTGCGACCATCGCGCTCGCGTGGCTGATCGCCCGCCCGAGCATCACGGCGCCGATCGCGAGCGCGACATCGGTCAAGCAACTGGAAAGCCTCGCGGAAGCCACGCGCCGACCGCTTTCGGCCGAAGACGTCGCGCTGCTCGACGAAGCCAGCGCCTGGCAGAAATAAATCTGTCGCATCAAGGAGTTGGATGTTTCACAGGGGTTGGCGTGGGCGCGCGGTTCTGGTAGCATAACTACCGGATCGAGAAATCTGCCCGATTTTTTGCCTTCGACGCTGAAAATGACAATGCCAACGCGCAGCGAAGAACGGCTCCGAGCTGCACGTTCAGGTTTCTCGCGAGCGCGCACGCCGCCCAGGCGGTTGAATCCCAACTCTCTCTTTTCCAGCCTCCGTGGCCGCTTTGCTCGTGTCTGCCTCGATATTAAAATCCGGCGGACGATCGGAGTGCCGGCGCGCGGCGTTTGAACAGCATCGCGCAGTTAGAAATACGTTTAACAAATCAGGATCGTTGACCACTATCACCCTCAAAGAAAACGAGTCGTTCGACGTCGCGATTCGTTGCTTTCGTCGCACCATCGAGAAGAATGGCCTGATCGCAGAACTCCGCGAGCGCCAGTCGTACGAAAAGCCGACCACGGCACGCAAGCGCAAGAAGGCAGCCGCCGTTTAGTTTTTGCAGCGTCCGAATTGACGGCGAATCAGCAGAAAGCGTGACGTTTGCCGAGCGCCGACAGCAGATGCGGCCACTGTTCGACGCTGGCGTCGTCGTGAATCTGCTCTAACTCGATGAGCAGATCGATGACGTTCGGATCGTACACATTCACATTTGACGCATAGAGCGTACGCAGCAACCCGCCGTCCTGCGCATGCCGTTAATAAGGAAATGCCGACGCCTTCGAGCGCGGACTCGTACACCTCGTCGCCCACCAGCGACCCGATTGCGGACTTGCGGTCCTCGGGACTGCGCAGGCGGCACGAACCGTACTCATCCTCCGAAACCGCGTTTTGCGTGAGCAAATGCCAGCGTACGCGTTCGTAGATATCCTTTCGTAATAGGGCTCAACATCACAGCACTCGCAATACAGTTCGCAAACTCAGGTCGCAATACCCGGTAGCCGCTCAGGCAGCCGTTTTAAGAAGCGCGGCCGACAGGCCGAACTGACGCGCGATCGACGAAAAGCGCTCGAGCCATTCCCATTTGCCGAAGACGTCGTGCACGTTCTGCAGGCACGAAAGCAGTTCGACGGTATTAGGATCGAAAACATTGATGCGCGCGCGCAACAGGGCGCGCTTAAGCGCCGCGACGCCGACTCCATATAGGCCGGCACCATTTCCGGCGCCTTGCTGATGTAGCGGATGGGCACGCCTTTCATCGCCGTCACGTAGTCGCGCGGCTTGATGAAACTGCCGATCGGGCAACCACCGCAGTAATCGCGGTAGGCGCCGCCACCGTGCGGCAGCAGGGCGGCTTGCCCTGCCCGAAAAGATGCTGCACCGCGCTATCGAAGATCTCCTGATGCGTCAGGAAGTTCAGACTTTTCATGATGTTCCCCCTGCGCCCTTGCGCAGTGGCCATGCATTAAGATTTTCGAGCGACCCAGCACTTGCTTTCGAGCACCCTGGTTTTCCCGGCCTGGACGCTCAGGTCTTACGGCATACGTATGCACGCGACGAGTGTCCACTTCTCTGTTAACGACCCATCGTCACTAGTTATTGGCTCGGCAAAAAGGTGCGGCAGCGCACGCGAGGACGCCATTTTTACACGAACCGCACGTTCGTGCAGTGCCGCAGAAGCATCGAAAACCCTTAACTCTCAGGGATTTGCACGTGCCTTACGGTAAAAAACCGCCGACTACCACTAGGATTTTCCCTAGACAACAGTCTTTGCTCTCGATGATGTTGCTAAAAAGCAAAAATCTTTCGCATCGAAAAAGTCTTAAGCCTCGGCTTTCGTGCCCGATTTTCTCTGTTTCGCGCCGCGCTTCTTTCGCGCCGGACAGTCGGCGGCGTGGTCGTTCACCATGCCGTTGGCCTGCATGAACGCGTAACAGATGGTGGTGCCGAAACGCCTTGGAGAGCGTTCGATTCCGGCGTCAATGCCGGCGTCGGATTCTTCGTATCGCGGGGCGTGTCGATGGATTTGTCGCCGACGAACGACCACACGAAGTCGGCGAACGAGCCGTGCTCCTCCTGGATGCGTTTGACAGCTTGCGCGTTGAGGACGGCGGGACGGCGGACGAGATCTTGGCGCGATTACGCACGATGCGCGCGTCGCCGACGAGTTGCTCCACATCCTTCTCGGTGAAGCGCGCGACCTTGTCGATATCGAAACCCTTGAACAGCAGCCGGTAACCCTCGCGTTTGTTGAGGATGGTCGACCATGACAATCCTGCCTGCGCGCCTTCCAGCACCAGCATTTCGAAGAGATGCTGGTCGTCGTGCGACGGCACGCCCCATTCGGTGTCGTGGTAGTGGACCATCGCGTCGCCGGTGGCCCAGGCGCAGCGGGTGGCTTCGGTGTCTGTCATCGCGAGTCCTCGGTTTTGGATCGCGCCAAACATAGCCGAATGCCGCCGGGGCGCCACCTCGGCCATCGGTATAGGCCGCGCGCGCAAATGCCGCCATCCGGTTGATTGGCGTGCGCCGTCGCGGCCAGTAAGCTTGCGGCCATGACGACCTCGACACTTTCCCCCTCTCCATTCGATGGCTTTCTGCTCGGCATCGACGGCGGCGGTAGCGGCACGCGCGTGATTTTCGCGGACGCGAACGGTGTCGAACTGGCGCGCGAGCGGCGGTCCCTTCGGACCCAGCCTTGGCGTAGAGCGCGCGTGGCAATCCATCGCGAAGCCTCTGAACGCGCGTTCCGCGCCGCCAGTCGCGCCTTCGACTGGCGCGCCTGCGCGCTTGGCTGCGGGCTTGCCGGCGTGAACAACGCAGACTGGTTGAAGGCATTCGTGGACATCGCGCCCGATATGCACGCATTATGCGTGGAAAGCGATGCGTACCACCGTTCTCGGCGCGCACGGCGGCGAGGCAGGCGTGATCATGGCGCTGGGAACGGGCAACGCGACAGCGCTGGACGCGGACGGCAGGTGCCGCATTTCCGGCGGCTACGGTTTTCCGAGCGGGCGATGAGGCGAGCGGCGCGTGGCGCGGCATGCGAGCGGTGGTCCACTTGCAACGTGTGCTGGACGGCCGCCTGCCCGATGACGCCCGTGCGCACGAATTGCTCGCGCGCACGGGCGCGACGGATCGCGATAGCCTTGTCGTATGGTTGTGCGCCGCGAACCAGACTGCCTACGCGCCGCTCGCGCCGACCGTGTTCGAGTTTCGCGACCATCCTTTCGCGCGCAAGTTGCTGGCGAAAGCGGGCAGCAAAATCGAACTGTTCGTAGCGGCCCTCGATCCGGCGGGTGAACTGCCGGTCGCGTTTTGCGGCGGACTCGCCGCCCCGTTCGAGCCGTTGTCCGCTGGCAGTGCGCGAGTGCCTGCGCGCGCCGCGTGCCGATTCGGCTGCGGGCGCACTCGAACTGGCGCGGCACGCGGCCTCGTGCCAAGGGGCGGCCGGGCAAGCGCGCTAGAATAAGCGGCCTCGCGCCACCCTCATTCCGCTCAAACAAGGCAGTCATGTATTCGGTCATCGCAACTGATCTCGACGGCACGCTGCTGCACAGCGACCACACGCTCGATCCCTTCACCACCGACACAATACGTCCGCTCGCGGCGCGCGGCGTGCATATCATCATCGCGACGGGCAGGCACTATCGGGACGTGGCGGGCATTCGCGACCCTTGGTGTGGACGCGTATCTGATCACCTCGAACGGCGTGCGTGCATGCGCCTGGCGACGACTGCGTCTACGCGCGCGACCTCGATCCCGAGGTGGTGCGCTGTCTAGTGCAGCCCGATCTGGCGGGCGGCGGGGGACGCGTGATCGTCAACCTGTTCGCTGACGACGCGTGGCTCATTGACCGTCACGCGCCCGAACTGCTGGTGTTCCACCAGGATTCAGGCTTCAAGTACGAGGTGATGGATCTGCGCGAGCACGACAGCAAGAACATCGTCAAAGTGCTGTATATCGGCAATCCGGCCGATCTGAAGGAAACCGCCGCCAATCTCGAGCGCGAGTTCGGCGATTCTCTGTACGTCACGTACCCGCTGCCGGACTGCCTGGAAGTGACGACGTTGAACGTGTCGAAGGGGCGCGCGCTGCGCTTCGTGCTGGATCGGCTGGATGCGGATACGGCGCAGTGCATCGCGTTCGGCGACAACATGAACGACATCGATCTGCTGGAAACGGCGGGGCATCCGTTCATGATGAACAACGCTAATCCCGATCTCATCAAGCGTCTGCCCGACGTCCCGCGTATCGGAAACAACTTCGAGGCGGGCGTCGCGCATCAGCTTCGCAAACTGTTCTGCATTCACGACGGACAAATTTCTTCGAAATATAAGGCCTCACGCCGCTATTCGGGCCGCGGGCCGCCACCGAAAGCTGCGGGCCCGACTCATGGCTGCGTCGCCTTATCCGCGACGCCCCAGCCGTTGTGGTAGCCGTTGTTCCATCCCGCATGGTTCCAGTGGCCGTAGTCGTGGCGATAGTCTCGCCGTGCCAACGCGGTGCCTCATGACGCCAGTACGGCTCGCGATACACTGGTGCTGCCGGACGCACATATACCGGGGCCGGCGCCACATACGCGGGCGCACCGAGCGAGACGCCGATATGCACGTCGGAATGAGCTTGGGCGGCGCCGACCGCACCAATCGCGAGGCCCGCGGCTACGAGCCTATGAGTGACGATGCGCTTCATTGTGGTTCTCCTTGAAGGCGACGCGTTTCGCATGAGTTCAATGTAAGCGCTGGCCGTCTTACAGGCTTCAACGACTTATTAAAGTATGCAAGTGTAGCGTAAGGGAGTCTTTGAGCGGCTGGATTCGCCGGGAGCCTTGTATGATGGGGCTTTCCCGCCGAAACGAAGAAGTCAGAACGACCGTTCAGAAATTCATAAGCATGCTGCATAATTCGCCATTACATTTGTCGCGAGCGTTTAATCCGGGCGAAGCGTTTCGGCGGCGCGAATGCGAAACAGGCGCCGCGAAGGGTGCCCGTTTTTATGATTCAACGCAAGATTCAGTGCTTTTCGCGCGTCAGCCACGGGTGGACGAGACCCGCGACGATCGCACCGATGATCGGCGCAATCCAGAACAGCCAGAGCTGGTCGAGCGCCCAGCCGCCGACGAATAGCGCCGGACCGGTCGAGCGAGCCGGATTCACCGACGTATTGGTGACCGGAATCGAGATCAGGTGGATCAGCGTCAGGCACAGTCCGATGGCAATTGGCGCGAAGCCCTTCGGCGCGCGCTCATCCGTGGCGCCGAGGATCACGAACAGGAAGAAGGTCATCATCGTTTCGCAGATGAGCGCGGCGGCCAGCGTGTAATTGCCCGGCGAATGCTCGTCGAAGCCGTTGGCCAGGAAGCCGCTCGATACCAGATCAAAGCCCGGCGCGCCGCTGGCGATGGACGCCAGCACCCATGCGCTGAGCGCGGCGCCGATCACTTGCGCGAGGATGTACGGGACGAGATCGCGCACCGAAAGCGGCCCGCCGCGGCGAGACCGATGTTGACCGCCGGATTCAGATGGCAACCGGACACATGCCCGATGGAATCGGCCATGGTGAGCACGGTCAGGCTAAATGCCAGCGAAACGCCAGCGAGACCAATGCCGAGGTGTGGGAATGCCGCTGTGAGTACGGCGCTTCCGCAACCACCGAGCACCAGCCAGAAAGTACCGAATAGTTCAGCGCCGAGGCGCTTGGACAATTGCATGATTCTGCCTACTTGAAAAAGTGAACGACCGTTGATCTGACGCAAGGACACGTTAAGCACCCTTGCGCTTGCGGAGCGGAGTTTAAGAGCGCTACTTTTTAAAATCTGTCAAAAACGGTCGATCAGTCTCTAAATCATGTTCATTCGGCGAAAACTTCGGATTTTTCTTGTCTCTGGATTTTGGCTGGACCTCTAGATAATCATTAACTGAATGAGATAAATCTGACGCGCAAAAAAATGCCGCCCGAAATCGGGCAGCATTTCAACTTTTACAGCGAATGAACCGGAACGTTTAACCCACAGCAACCTGACGCAGTACCGGACGCTTGGCAGCTTGCAGCATCGATGTATTATAGCTTTCGACATAATTCTGAGCCATCGCGTGCGAGCTGAAGCGGCGTTCGAACTGCGCGCGGATTTCCGTGCGGTTCAGCTCAACGATCCGATGCAACGCGCCGATCGCGCCGGGCACGTCCTCGCAAATGAAGCCAGTCACGCCATGATCGATCACTTCCGGCACCGAACCACGGTTGAACGCGATCACGGGCGTGCCGCAGGCCATCGCCTCGATCATCACCAGGCCGAACGGCTCGTTCCAGTCGATCGGGAACAGCAGCGCCTTCGCGCCCGACAGGAATTCCGGCTTCTGCGCCTCGTTGATTTCGCCGATTAACTCGACGTCCGCCGTCGACAGCAGGGGTTCGATCGTCGACTTGAAGTATTCCTGGTCGACCTTGTCCACCTTCGCGGCGATCTTCAGCGGCAGGCCGCTCTGCGCCGCGATCTTGATCGCGAGGTCGGCACGCTTTTCCGGGCAGATACGGCCGAGAAATGCCAGGTATTCCGGCTTCTTGTGCGGCTGCGGCGTCAGCAGATCCGGCGGCAGGCCGTGATAGACCGTGTTCAGCCAGTTCGCTTGTGGTAGCGGGCTGCGCTGGTTGTCCGAGATCGAGATCACGTTCGCCTTCGAGAACGTGTTGAAAATCAGTTGCAGTTCCGGCAGATCGAGACGGCCGTGCAGCGTCGTCACAAACGGCGTGTCCATTTGCGTGAACAGCGGGAACGGCATGTAGTCGAGGTGAAAGTGCAGCACGTCGAACTCATGCGCGCGGCGGCGGACCGCTTCGAGCAACAACATGTGCGGCGCGAGCGCATCGCGAATGGTCGGATCGAGTCGCAAGGCGCGCGGCCATGTGGCTTCAAGGTTCGCCTTGGTTTGCGAATCGCCGCTGGCGAACAAGGTTACATCGTGGCCGAGGTCGACCAAGGCGTCAGTCAGGTACGACACGACACGTTCGGTTCCGCCGTAAAATTTCGGGGGGACGGCTTCGTACAACGGTGCAATTTGTGCGATTCGCATAATGTGACTCCTCTCTCCTTATTGGTTCAGGCCATTGTAGTTACGCTCTGGTCGAGCGCTTAATATGCCATGCGGGCGGGCCGCGTGTGGTTGAGACGCTGCCCGAGATCGGCCCGAAAAAACAGAAATGTTCGCGACCGGGTTATCCCTTACTGCTCATTATCGGGATCGAGAGCAGCGATTCACGTCATTTTTCAATCGCTTATCGTTGTTACAGCGCGAAACAACTGCTGTTACGAAGTCGAAAATTGCACCGAATCAGCGAAAGACAGCGTTTCTGGAGCGTGGAATGAGCCCCGGCGAGCATGGTGAGCAATACGCGGTCCTGACCGCCAGGGCCCGCCCAGCGCGGTTTGCGCCGCGCACCCGCTCGGCGGATGGGCAAAATTTCAATAATAAACATTAAGTCAGACGAATAGGTGCCGATAACGCAAGATTGCCTGTGCGCAAGGGCGCGCCGTCGTGTAAGAAATATTCCTATAGACGAATGCGTGTTTGTCCGGCGCGATCTCGGCAGGTTTGTCCGATGGTCCGTTAAGTAAACTGCTTCGACAATCGGCTCGACACTACGAGCGGGACCGGAATCGCCTACGACAACGTGCAGGCGGCGCCGAACAAACGTTTCCCGCAGGCCTGACCAGCCACGTATCGACTCGGGAAAAAATGACGACCAGTAACACGGGCACGCTCGAAGAAATCCGCGAGGTGAATCTGTCGTACTTGCTGCTCGCGCAGCGTCTGCTTCAGGAAGACCGCGTGTCCGCAATGTACCAACTCGGACTCTCGGAGCAGGTTGCGCAGTGCTGAGTTCGCTTACGCTCGCGCAGGCCGTGAAGGTGGCGTCGTCGAGCCACTTGCTGTGCCGCTTCCGTTTCGACGACCACACCATCCTCGCGACGCTCGCCGACAAGAACAAGAGCGCCGCGCTGTCTCGCGCCCACGCCGCGATCCTGCTGGCGGACGGCCCGCTCGAGCAGATCGGCTGAGCGCCGCCCGTCAGGCCTTAGGCCACATGCCGATGGCGAAGCGGAGCGTGGTCGCGGAAGTCCGCGAGATCACCCTGGCGATCGAACTGATCGAACTGGGCGCTCGTCTGCAATTGCTCGAAGCCGAAACGGGCCTGTCGCGCGACCGCCTGATCAAGCTTTACAAAGAGCTGAAAGGCGTATCGCTACCGTTCTCCACTGACTGGTTCATGACCTGGCAACCGAATATCCATTCGTCGCTGTTTCACGCGATTTTCCGCTTCATCGACGAGCATCGCGACGCGGCGGGCGGCATCGCCCAGCAGACCACGGTTCAAGTCATCGTCAAAAGCTACCCGTTTATATCTGGAACATATGGCGCTGTACGGCGATGAGCCGGTGCTCACGCTGACGCGCGCCTGGACGCTGGTGCGGTATTTCGAGTCGGGCATGTTATAGAGGAACACCTGTACGCGCTGCGGCGGACGCTTCGTCGCGTACGCGTACGACTTCCGGCCCGGTTTCGTGTGCGGACTGTGTCAGCCGCCATCGCGGGCAGGGAAGACCAAAAAACCGCTTGCTTCCAACGGCACGCGCCCGATTGCCGCCTGAATTCGGCCGCCCTCTGGCCGGTCGAGACCGAAACAGTCCCCCACCGGACCCGCAACCATCGGCCGTGCCTCGTGCCGCAGCCAGTGGGTTTGACCGTTTGCGCCTCTAGAGCGCCTCCCCCAAAGTTTTTTGTCCATGTGCCGTAAACCAGCATAACCGCGGTCATCCCGCATCAAATTTCTGAGGTATCGACTGTGCTGATTTTCGTTGGATCGCTCGTGACATTGCTGTCCGTTTTCGGCGGTTACGCGTTCGAAGGCGGCCACCTTGGCGCGCTGCTGCAGCCCGTCGAGATCCTCATGATCGCGGGCGCAGGCGTTGGCGCGTTCATCCTCGGCAACAACAAGAAGACCATTTTCGCGACCTTGCGCGTGATTCCGACCCTCTTCAAGGGCGGCAAGTACAACAAGGACGTCTACATGGAGCTGATGGCGCTGCTCTACGTCCTGCTCGCCAAGGCGCGCAAGGAAGGCACGCTCGCGCTGGAGTCGGATATCGAAGATCCGTACAACAAGAGCCCGGTCTTCAACCAGTATCCCCAGATTCTCGCGGACCACGAAATCGTCGTGTTCCTCACCGATTACCTGCGCCTGATGATCAGCGGCAACATGAACGCGTTCGAAATCGAAAGCCTCATGGACGAAGAAATCGAGACACATCACGTCGAAGGCGAAGCGCCCGCCCAAGCCCTCCATAAGGTCGGCGACGCGATGCCCGCGTTCGGTATCGTCGCGGCGGTGATGGGCGTGGTCCATACGATGGCCTCCGCCGACCAGCCGCCCGCCGTGCTCGGCGAAATGATCGCGCAAGCGCTCGTAGGCACCTTCCTCGGCATTCTGCTTTCGTACGGTTTCATCGGCCCGCTGGCGGGCGTCGCGGAGCAGCGTCTGGCCGAGCAGACCAAGATGTTCCAGTGCATCAAAATGACCATTCTCGCGAGCCTCAACGGCTACGCATCGGCTATTGCAGTGGAGTTCGGCCGCAAGGTGCTGTTCTCGACCGAGCGTCCGTCGTTCTCCGAACTCGAAGAACACGTGCGCCGCGTAAAAGCGAAGTGATGCCGTATCCGAAGTCCCACCCGCAGCGTCGAATAAGGCTCAAGCCATGGCTCAAGCCATGAGCGGCCAGAAAGACCGTCCGATCTTAATCAAGCGCGTCGTTAACGGCAAGGGTAAGGGCCATCACGGCGGCGCATGGAAACTCGCCTACGCGGACTTCATGACCGCGATGATGGCGTTTTTTCTGCTGATGTGGCTCCTCTCGTCGACCTCGCCCATGCAGCGGCGCGGCATCGCCGAATACTTCCAGATGCCGCTCAAGGCGGCGATGGTCGGCAGCAAGATTGTCGGCATGGACAACAGCATCATCGAAGGCGGCGGGCGAGATATTGCCAGCGAAGAACCGGCCGATGCGCGCAGGACCGAGGGCAAGACGCAACTCGCGCAGCACGCCTCGCAGCAGCAGAGCGACGAAATGCTCAAGGCCGCGCAGGACGAACTCGAGCACCGCGAAGACGCGCGTCTGCACGACCTCCAGATCAAGCTGATGTCCGCCATCGACGCGAACCCGACGCTGCGCCAGTTCAAGCAGCAGATCCGCATCGAGGCGACCCAGCAGGGCCTGCGCATCGAGATCGTCGATACGCAGAAACGCCCGATGTTCGCGCTCTCGAGCGACAACGTTCAACCGTACATGCGCGACATCCTGCGCGAAATCGGCAAGACGCTCAACGGCGTGCCGAATTACATCGTCGTGCAGGGTCATACCGACGCCGTGCAGTACGCGGGCGGCGACAAGGGCCACAGCAACTGGGAATTGTCGACGGATCGCGCCAACGCCTCGCGGCGCGAGCTGATTTCCGGCGGCATGGACGAATCCAAGGTGCTGCGCGTGCTCGGCCTCGCGTCGATGCAGAACCTGAACCGCAAGGATCCGATGGACCCGGAGAACCGCCGTATCAGCGTGATCGTGCTAAATCATCGCGCCGAAGCCGCGATGTTGCGCGACGACGGCGCACCCGCGACCATCGACAACGGTGGCGGCGCCATGGAGCAGATGAAGCCGATCAAGCCGATCGCCTTCCAGATGCCCGCGCTGAGCCGCATGGCGGTCACGCAATAAGGCGCGTATCGACGCACGGCATGTTTCGCTGAGCACACTTACAAATTTTCGCTCAAGTCGTCCCTATTCGCGCCGAAAACACAACAACAAGACAACAAGAGCTGACGCACACACATCCATGATCAAGAACATTCTGGCCATTGACGATTCCACCGCCATGCGACAGATCCTCTCCGCCACACTGACCACGGCGGGTTACGAAGTGACGGTCGCCCGCGACGGCGACGAGGGTCTCGAGTGGGCGCTCGCCGAGCGTTTCGATCTGGTGCTGACGGACCAGCACATGCCCGGCAAATGCGGCGATCGGCGAACTGCGCGCGAATCACGCGTACAAGGTCACACCGATCCTCGTGCTGACGACCGAGAGCGGCGAGCCGTTCAAGGAAGCGGCGCGCACGACGGGCTGGATCGAGAAGCCCCTCGATCCGGACCTGCTGACCGAAGTGGTCGCGGCCCTCGCCGAAGCGCAGGAACAGGCGCACTGAACAACACGCATGCATCTAGCAGATACGCGGTGACTCCAGCATGACTTTCGACATTACCCAGTTCTACCAGACCTTCTTCGATGAGGCCGACGAACTCCTCGCGCAGATGGAACAATTGCTGCTCGTTCTGAACATCGACGAACCCGACCCCGAGGATCTCGCAGCGATCTTCCGCGCGGCGCACTCGATCAAGGGTGGCGCGGCGACGTTCGGCTTCACCGCGCTCACGGAAACGACGCACATCCTCGAATCGCTGCTGGATCGCGCGCGCAACAACGAACCCAAGCTGCGCCGCGACATGATCGACACGTTCCTCGCGACCAAGGACGTGCTGCAGGACCAGTTGTCCGCGTATCGCGCGAGCGCTGAGCCGGATGTGGCAGCCGCCACGCAAATCTGCGCGCGACTCGAACGCCTTAAGAGCGAAGACGCCGCGCCGCAGGCTGCGGCTGCGCCCGTCGCTCAGCCAGTCGAGGCGCCTGCCTACGACGGCCCGAACGCTCCGCCCGCGCACGTCGTGCGCCAGGCGATGGAAGCCATCGAGGACGACAGCACCTGGGACGGTGCGTTCGAACTCACCGACGGAATGAATGAAGGAACCGCTGCCCCCGCAATGCCGGAAGATATCGGCGCGATGGCGGCGGGTGCAGGATCCTACCTGAAAATTACGCTACGGGGGGGGAGCGAGAAGGACCTGGAGACGCTGACCGAAGAGTTGGGGAATCTGGGTAGCATCGTCAGCGAGCAGAAGACCGACACCGAGCTCGTGCTGTGGCTCGATTCGGACGTCGGCTCCGACGATATCATGGCCGTGTGCTGCTTCGTCATCGACGAATCGCAGATCAGCATCGGCCGCGGCCACGCGCCGGCGCAAGCCGGGAAGGAACCGGCGGCGCTCGCGCCGCAGCCGCTGCCTGCGCCGAGCCCGGTTTCCGCGCCGGCCGCGCCGGCCAAACAGGAAGAAGTGCCGAAGGCCGAAGCCGAATCGCCCGCGCCGCCTCCGCTGATGCCCACGCGCCCGGTCGCGCCCGCCGACGCCGAGAAGAAAGCGCGTCCGCAGGCCGCCGCATCGGCGGAAGGCAGCTCGATCCGCGTTGGCGTGGAGAAGGTCGACCAACTCATCAATTTGGTGGGCGAACTGGTGATCACGCAGGCGATGCTCGCGGAAACCACCAGCGCTTTCGATCCCGCGCTGCACGACCGCCTCTTCAACGGCATGGCGCAACTCGAGCGCAACGCGCGCGACTTGCAGGAAGCCGTCATGTCCATCCGCATGATGCCGATGGATTACGTTTTCAGCCGCTTCCCGCGCCTGGTGCGCGATATCGCCGGCAAGCTCGGCAAGGAAGTGGAACTGGTCACGTTCGGTCAGGCGACCGAACTCGACAAGAGCTTGATCGAACGCATCATCGATCCGCTCACGCACCTCGTGCGCAACTCGCTCGATCACGGCATCGAAACCGTGGAAGCGCGCCGCGCGGCGGGCAAGCCGACCACCGGCCAGCTCGTGCTGTCGGCGGCGCATCACGGCGGCAACATCGTGATCGAAGTGAGCGACGACGGCGCAGGCCTGCGCCGCGACAAGATTCTCGCCAAGGCGCAGAAGCAAGGCATGGCCGTCAGCGATTCGATGACCGACGAAGACGTGTGGCAACTGATCTTCATGCCCGGCTTCTCGACCGCCGAACAGGTGACGGATATCTCCGGCCGCGGCGTCGGCATGGACGTGGTGAAGCGCAACATCCAGTCGATGGGCGGCCACGTCGAAATCACCTCGCGGCCCGGCGCGGGCACGGCCACCAAGATCGTGCTGCCGCTCACGCTCGCGATCCTCGACGGCATGTCTGTGAAGGTCGGCAACGAGATCTTCATTCTGCCGCTGAACTTCGTGATGGAGTCGCTGCAACCCGCCGCCGAAGACATCTACACGGTCGCCAACGGCGAGCGCGTAGTGGGCGTGCGCGGCGAATACCTGCCGCTGGTCGCACTGCACAGCACCTTCGATGTGGAAGGCGCGTGCACCGAGCCGACGCAGGGCATCGTTACCATCATGCAGACCGAGGGGCGCCGCTTCGCCATGCTGATCGACGAACTCGTCGGCCAGCAGCAGGTGGTCGTGAAGAACCTCGAAATGAATTATCGAAAAGTGCACGGCATTTCCGCCGCGACCATCCTGGGTGACGGCAGTGTCGCGCTGATCGTCGACGTGGCCGCGCTCAATCGCGAATCGCGTGCGCAGCATAGCGCGCCGCAGTCTTACTAAAAAACCTACGACAGATTATTGGGGAGCCTCTCGTGGCTGAAATTCAACCGATCCCAAACGCCCCGTCCGCACGCCGCGATTCGCAAGGCGAAGCCGCTGGACAGGAATTCCTCGTCTTCACGCTCGGCGCCGAAGAGTACGGCATCGACATTCTGAAGGTGCAGGAAATCCGCGGTTACGACAGCGTCACGCGCATCGCGAACGCGCCGTCCTTCATCAAGGGCGTGATCAATCTGCGCGGCATCATCGTGCCGATCGTGGACATGCGCGTGAAGTTCAACCTCGGCCGCGTCGAATACGACAACCAGACCGTCGTGATCATCCTGAACGTCGCGCATCGCGTGGTCGGCATGGTCGTGGACGGCGTGTCGGACGTGCTGACGCTCGCGCCGGAACAAGTGATGCCGGCGCCCGAGTTTGGCGCGGCGCTCGCGACCGAATACCTCACCGGTCTGGGCACGGTCGAAGGCCGCATGCTGATCCTGATGGACATCGAGAAGCTCATGACGAGCCGCGAGATGGAACTCGTCGATATCGTTGCCTAACGCAGCCCAGGATCGCAGGAAATTACCATGCTGAAGAAGTTTTCGATCCGGACGACGCTCACGCTCGTCGGTTTGTTGTTCGTCGCCTGCGCCGGCATCATCGGCGCGCTGGCGCTGGTCAGTCTCAATTCCGCGAGCGCTTCCCTCACCACGCTCGCGAAGCAGGACATGGTCGCGATGCGCGCGTTGTCGGAAGCGTCGTCGTATCTGCTGCGTTCGCGCGTGACGCTCGATCGCGTGCGTTCGCTGGTCGAAGCCGGCAGCAGCAACGAAGCACAGAAGGCAATGGACCGCGGCCAGTATCTGCTCGACAAGAGCAACGAGAACTGGAAGCTCTATCTCGACACGGTCGCATCCACGCTGCGGAAAGACACGCTCGACGCACTCAACACGCAGTACGACACGCTCGTGAAGGGTGGCGTGGAGCCGGAGTTCGCCGCGATCCGCGCGAACGACATGAACGCGTATCACGCCATCGCCGATACCAAGATCAGCCCGATGTTCGTCACCTTCGACAATGCGGTGACGGCGGCGGTGCAGTTCCAGCAGAAGCACGCGGAAACCTCGCAGGCCGATACCGCCTCGCACATCTCGACGCTCAACGCGACCATCGGCACGCTGCTCGGCTTGTCGGCGCTGATCCTGTTCGGCACGCGCGTCGCACTGCGCGGCCTGATCGTGCAGCCGATCAGCGACGCGGTCGATCACTTCGAGCGCATCTCGCGCGGCGATCTCACGACGCCGGCGCATAGCGACAGCAACAACGAAATCGGCCGGCTGTTCACGGGCATCGAACGCATGCGCGTCAACCTGACGACGATGGTCGGCACGGTGCATCGCGGCGCAGAATCGATCGACGTCGGCGCGCGTGAAATTTCGAGCGGCAACACCGATCTCTCGCAGCACAGGGAGAACAAGCCGCCTCGCTGCAGGAAACCGCTTCGAGCATGGAGCAGTTGACGAGCACGGTGAATCAAAACGCCGACAACGCGCGTCAGGCGAGCCAGCTCGCGGTGAATGCCTCGGATATCGCGTCGCGCGGCGGAGAAGTCATCGACCAGGTGGTCGATACGATGAACGCCATCGCGTCGAGTTCGAACAAGATCGTGGACATCATCGGCGTGATCGAAGACATCGCGTTCCAGACCAATATTCTCGCGTTGAACGTGGCCGTCGAAGCGGCGCGTGCGGGTGAGGAAGGGCGCGGCTTCGCGGTCGTCGAAGGCGAGGTGCGTTCGCTCGCGCAGCGCGGCGGCGGCGAAGGAAATTAAGGCGCTCATCGGCGATTCGGCCGACAAGGTGCAGAACGGCTCAGAGCTCGTCACGCGCGCCGGCAAAACCATGGGCGAGGTCGTGCAGGCCGTGTGCCACGTGACCGACATCATGGGCGAAATCAGCACGGCGTTAGAGGAGCAGTCCGACGGCATCGCACAAGTCAATCTCGCCGTCACGCAGATGGACAGCGTCACGCAGCAGAACGCCGCGCTGGTCGAGGAAGCGGCTGCTGCTGCGTCGCTGGAAGAGCAGGCGCGCCAGTTGAAGGGCGTCGTGAGCCAGTGGCGCGTGGATGTCAGCACCGTGACGCGTGCATCGACCGTGGCGAAGGCCGCGCGCGTCGAGCTGACCGTGGCATCGGTAAAAAAGCCTGCCGCCTCCATCACGAAAGTTTCACGTTAGCCTAACGTCGCGCGTCGCGCGCGACCCGGCCGTTATCAAGGATACGGCTCGCGAAGCAGCAGTGACGACGAAGCCGGCAGCGCGAGTGAGCGCACCGGCCCAGACGTCCGTCGCGGACGGCGATTGGGAAACTTTCTAAGCAATTCAAACGGACATCAGAGACGACCATGCAGGCTTTCGGTACCATGCCCGGGCGCGGGCAACTCGATGAGAAAGGCGCGATGCGTGATGCATCGGGCGCGATCGCCGGGTTCGAAAGCCTCGGGTCGTCGAACGAACCCACGCGGCGCGCGGACATGACGCCAAGGACGCATCAAGCATCATGACCACGCGCAACGCACGTATCGACCTCGCTGCCTCTTCGCGCAGCTCGGAAGTCGAACGCGATTTCGAATTCACATCGGCGGATTTCGCCCGCATTCGCGAGCTGATCCACCGCCGGGCGGGCATCTCGCTGTCCGATCACAAACGGGACATGGCGTATAGCCGGCTGGCACGCCGTCTGCGCGCCTGCGGCCTGGAAACCTTCAAACAATATCTCGATCGCCTCGAAGCGAACGACGACAGCGCGGAGTGGGAAGCCTTCACCAACGCGCTGACCACCAACCTCACCGCGTTCTTTCGCGAGTCGCATCATTTCCCGATTCTCGCGGACTTCGCCAAGCGCCGCTCGCAGCCGTTCAGCGTGTGGTGCTCCGCGGCATCGACGGGCGAGGAGCCGTATTCCATCGCGATGACGCTGGTCGAAACGCTCGGCGATCACGCCGCGGGTCAGTGCACGATCTACGCGAGCGACATCGACAGCCAGGTGCTGCAGAAAGCCGACGCGGGCGTGTATTCGCTCGATCAGGTCAAGGCGTTGCCGACCAAACGCCTGAAGCGCTTCTTCCTGAAGGGCATGGGCGCGCATGCCGGACTCGTGAAAGTGCGTCCCGAACTGCGCGCGATGGTCGACTTAGGCCGCGTGAACCTGACGGATGCGCGTTACGACGTCAAAGGCCCGTTCGACGTGATCTTCTGCCGCAACGTGATGATCTACTTCGACAAGCCTACGCAAGGGCAGGTGTTGTCGCGCTTCAAACCGCTGATGAAGCCGGGCGCGCTGCTGTTTGCGGGTCATTCGGAAAACTTCACGTACGTCACACAGGCGTTCCGTCTGCGTGGCCAGACCGTCTACGAGCTGACGCACGACGCCAAGGCGGGCGCCTCGGCGAGAACGCAGCACACGCTCGCGGGAGAGCCGGCATGAGCGGGCTGCCAATCGCGTCGAACCTGTATTTCGACAATCACTTCAAAAAGCCGGGCGTGAAGCTCCGGCCGAACGAGTTCTACATGACGAGCGAAGACATGGTGCTCGTCACCGTGCTAGGCTCGTGCGTGGCGGCATGCATCAACGATCGCACGGCGGGCATTGGCGGCATGAATCACTTCATGCTGCCCGACGACGGCGCGGACGCATCGTCGGCGGCGTCAGACTCGATGTGCTACGGCGCCTATGCGATGGAAGTGCTGATCAACGAACTGATCAAGCGCGGCGGACGCCGTGAGTGCTTCGAAGCGAAAGTCTTCGGCGGCGGAGCGGTGCTGGCGGGCATAACGACCATCAACATCGGCGATCGCAATTCGGAGTTCGTGCACCGCTATCTGGCGCTGGAAAAGATCCGCATCGTGGCCGAGGACTTGCAGGGCATGTATCCGCGCAAGGTCGCGTTCATGCCGCGCACCGGCCAGGTGATGGTCAAGAAGCTGATGACACAGCACCACCCGGTCGTGCTCGAGCGCGAGCAGGCGCTCGAGCAGCGCACGCCGGAACAGCGCGCGGAACGCCTCGCGAAGGCGCGGGCGCGCGTCGAGTTGTTCAACACCAATCAAACGAAGCCGGGCGTGAACGGCGCGAAGCCGCGTGTGGAGCTGTTCACCTCGAATCACGCGAGTCACGCCAACGGCGCGATGAGCGCCGCGAACACGCTGGCCTCGATCAGCGCCGCCGCGAGCCGCACGGCCGCGAAGCCGCGCGTCGAGCTGTTCGGCAACAACGGTCCTCTGCGTGGCACGAAAGCGGCGGAGGAAGCATGAGCATCGTCAATCCGATCACTATGGAAAGAACGGCAAACAAATCTGCCGCGCCGAAGATCAAGGTGCTGTGCGTCGACGATTCGGCGCTGGTGCGCAGCCTGATGACGGAAATCGTCAACTCGCAGCCCGACATGCACGTGTGCGCGACCGCGCCCGATCCGCTCGTCGCGCGAGAACTGATCAAGCAGCACAACCCGGACGTTTTGACGCTCGACGTCGAAATGCCACACATGGATGGCCTCGACTTTCTGGAAAAGCTGATGCGCCTGCGGCCGATGCCGGTCGTGATGGTGTCGTCGCTGACGGAGCGCGGCAACGAAATCACGCTGCGCGCGCTGGAACTCGGCGCCGTGGACTTCGTGACCAAGCCGAAAGTCGGCATCCGCGACGGCATGCTGGATTACGCCGAGAAGCTCGCGGAGAAGGTGCGTGCCGCATCGCGCGCGCGGGTGCGTCAGGCGACGCACGCCACGCAAGTGGCGAACGCGCCGGCGCAGGGCCTGCCGCACAAGCCCGCGCCTCATTTCAACAATCCGCTGATCTCGACCGAAAAGCTCGTGATCGTCGGCGCCTCGACGGGCGGCACGGAAGCGATCCGCAAAGTGCTCGTGCCGCTGCCGCCGGACGCGCCCGCCGTGCTGATCGCGCAGCACATGCCGCCGGGCTTCACGAAGTCGTTCGCGCAGCGTCTGAACGGACTGTGCCGCATCTCGGTGAAGGAAGCCGAGCACGGCGAGCGCGTACTGCCGGGCCATGCGTATATCGCGCCGGGCCATGCGCATTTGGTGCTCGCGCGCAGTGGAGCGAACTATGTTGCGCATCTGTCAGACGCGCCGCCGGTGAACCGGCATCGTCCTTCGGTGGATGTGCTGTTCCGCTCGGCGGCGACGCACGCGGGCAAGAACGCGATCGGTGTGATCCTGACCGGCATGGGCCGCGACGGCGCCGCCGGTCTGCTCGAAATGCAGCAGGCGGGCGCCTACACGCTCGCGCAGAACGAAGCGAGCTGCGTGGTGTTCGGCATGCCGCGCGAAGCGATTTTATTGGGCAGCGCGAGCGAAATCGTGCCGTTATCCGAAATGAGCCGGCGCGTGATGGCGCGACTGGCGTCGATGGGCGAACGCGTACAACGCGTCTAACCGTTTTTGATTACGCGGCATCGCCGCATTGAATGGAATACACGGGAGTAGTGATGGACAAGAACATGAAGATCCTCGTCGTCGACGATTTTCCGACGATGCGCCGTATCGTGCGCAACCTGCTCAAGGAGCTGGGTTACACGAACGTCGACGAAGCGGAAGACGGTCTGGCCGGTCTTGCGCGTCTGCGCGGCGGCGGTTTCGATTTCGTGGTGTCGGATTGGAACATGCCGAACCTCGACGGCCTGTCGATGCTTCAGCAGATCCGCGCGGACGCGGCGCTGGCGCATCTGCCGGTGCTGATGGTCACGGCGGAATCGAAGAAGGAAAACATCATCGCGGCAGCGCAGGCCGGTGCGAACGGTTACGTCGTGAAGCCCTTTACGGCCGCCACGCTCGACGAGAAAGTCACCAAGATTCTCGAGAAAGTGAAGATGGCCAAAGCGGGAGCTGATCGTGACCGATCTGACTTCTGATTTCGCCGCGCAGATCGCCACCGCGGTTGATGCCGAGGGCGACGCATCGAGCGATCGCATTCTCGCGCGCATCGGTCAGGTGACGCGCGCGCTGCGTGACTCGATGCGCGAGCTCGGCCTCGACAAGCAGGTCGGAGCCGCGGCGCAAGCCGTGCCCGACGCGCGCGACCGCCTGAAGTACATCGCGACGATGACCGAACAGGCCGCCGAGCGCGCGCTCAACGCAATCGAAAAGGCTCAGCGATTCAGGACGCGCTGCAGCGCGATGCGCTCGCCCTCGACGAGCGCTGGGGCGCATGGTATAGCGCGCCGCTTGCTCAGGGTGAAGCAGGGGAATTGCTCGCGCAGACATATAGTTTCCTGCAAAGCTTGCCGGAGCGCACCTCGGCGACCAACTCGCAGCTGATGGAAATCATGTTGGCGCAGGACTTTCAGGATCTGACGGGTCAAGTGATCAAGAAGATCACGGAAGTCGTGTACCTGATCGAACAGCAGTTGCTGGGTGTGCTGCTCGAGAACATTGCACCCGAGCGGCGCGAGCAGTTCGCGGCATCGGCGTTGATGTCGGCTGCGACCGTCAGTTCCGACTCGCTACTGAACGGTCCGCAGATCAAGCCGGAAGGCCGGACCGACATGGTTCAGGATCAGGCGCAGGTGGGCGATCTGCTGGCGAGCCTCGGCTTCTGACGGTCAACGGCACGCGCTTTTGAAGCGCGTGCCGTGCTCGACGATACACAACGATACGCGATAGAATGCGCACCTCGATGCGCGGTGTTTTGCTGCGCTGCATCGTCAAGCGAACGGTAAGACTATTTTGCTCGACTGGCATACTGTCGGTTTCGCGCGTAAAAAAACGTTTGCGAACCAACAGGTGACTTGATTGTCAGTTATGTTCGTCACCAACCGGCCGGGTGAAGCACGCGGCCGGAAAAACCGGAAAAACCGGAAAAACCGAATGGGAGGCCCAGTGAAGGCATCGGGCATCGAAGTAATCCCACATCGTATGATATCTTAGCATCTTACACAGGCGATGGCGATCATCGCAGGCGCGTTCGGCGTTTGTGTTGCAATCCCGCATTCGTCGCGTTGGGCGGTGATCCGATCAAGCCGCCGCCAGGCTCGAACGCGGCCAACGCAGTTGTGCGCTCGGCACCGTCGCCGCATCCGGTGCATCGGCCGCGTCCACGACCTCGAATTACACCGTCCGCTCGACCACGCTCGCGAGCGGCACCGTCTCAACGAATATCTGACCAGTGCAGGCACGGTGTTCGGCATCGCGTGGTGCGGGCCGTGCGTGCCCGATCTCGCCACGCTGCTCGGCAGCTACTTTCCGCAATATCAGCAGAACCTGAACGAACAGCGCGCCGCGCGAGGCGGCCGCGGACCTGTCAGCGTGCAGGACTCGGGTCTGGTGGTTCAGTCGGGCGGCCATATTGGCGTATTCGCGGGCGTCGCGTATTTGCCGCAATCCATGCCTGCCGGCGTGTCTGCCAGCGACATCAAATGAGCGACGGGAGACTCAGAATGCTTAGAACGACACCTGGCGCCGGCGCTTCTTCCTCGCGCAGCGGCGGTATCGCGCGCTGGTTCGGCGTGCTTTTTCTCGCGTTAACGCTCGCGGCGTGCGGCGGCGATAACAATTCCAGTTCCAGCGGCTCGTCCGGCGGCAGATCGAGCGGTTCGACCGGTTCCGGTTCAAGCGGCGGCTCGACCAGCACGGCGACGGCGCAACCGAGCGCGGTGAACAACACCAACGTAGTGCCGATCACGGTCAATGCGGGCGAGGCGAATTTCGTCAATATCCCGAACGTGTCCGTGACCGTGTGCCAGCCCAACACCAACAATTGTCAAACCATCGATAACATCCAGCTCGACACGGTGTCGTTCGGCCTGCGCCTCGTCAGTTCGGCGGCGAGCCAGGTGCCCGGCAACCTGCCGGCCATTGCTGCGTCGAGCCGCGGCCAGCTCGCAGAGTGCGCGGGCTTCGCCGACGGCTACACGTGGGGCACGGTGCGCGCGGCTGACGTGCGTATGGGCACGGAGCAGGCAGCGTGCCGATCCAGATCATCGGCGACCTCGTGTCCTCTTTGGCGCCTTCCGGCCTGAACGGTTGCCCGACCGGCAACGACGAAAGCACGGTGGCACAGATCGGTGCGAACGGCATTCTCGGCGTCGGCGCGTCAACTTATGACTGCGGCACGTCGTGCGGCACGTCGTGCGCGAGTTCGGCTCAGAACGGCATGTATTTCTCGTGCACCAACGGCACCAACTGCACGGGCGTCATCGTGCCGCGCGCGCAGCAGGTGACCAATCCGGTGACGAAGTTCCCGGTCGATAACAACGGCGTGATCGTGCAATTGCTGCCGGTGGCGGACACCGGCTCGGCCAGCGCGAGCGGCACGCTGATCTTCGGCATAGGAACGCAGAGCAACAACACGCTGTCCGGCGTCTATAAAGGCACGACGTATCAGACCTTCTTCGATACCGGATCGAACGGCAACTTCTTCCAGGACAACTTTACTTTGTGTTCGAGCACGAGTTCGTTCTATTGCCCGTCTTCTTAACAGTCGCTGTCAACGTCATCACCGGCACGGACGGCGCTTCGACCACGGTTCCGTTCTCGCTGGTCGGCGCCCGCACGCTGGTCTCGGGCGGCGGGCAAGTTCGCGTTCAACAGCCTGGGCGGTCAACTGGGCATGTCGGACTTCTTCGACTTCGGTCTACCGTTCTACTTCGGCCGCCATGTCTACGTGGGTTACGACCTGACCGGAAGCTCGCCTTACGTGGCATTCTGATGTTCTGATCGCGCGCGAAAATACGTCTTCAGATGTGAAAAACCGGCTGCGTTTACACGCAGCCGGTTTTTTTGTGCCTCGGTTTTGGATGCCGAGTCCGTCATTCCTCTGCGCGAGGCTGCGTGGCGCCTTTTCGAAGAGCAGGTCGTAGAGCCGGCGCGGCATCGCATGCAGCAACATGCCTGCGATACGCATCTGCCATGGGAAGGTCGCTTAGCGGACCCGGCGCTCAATGGCCGGCCGCCTTTCAATGCGAAGCGGCCGGTGTCCATTAGAAACAGCATCGGATGAGGATTGTGCGCGGTCATTTCAGAGCGGACATAGCCCGGCGCAATCGTGACGACTGCGACGCCGCGTGGCCGCATCTCGACGCGCAACGACTCCAGATACCTCGTCGCCGCCGCCTTCGACATGCTGTATGCGCCCGAGCCGGGCAAGCCGCGCACGCCCGCGACGCTCGAAATGCCGACCAGCGTGCCGTGGCGAGCGGCCGTCATCGAAGCCATGAACGGCTCGAAGGTCGCGAATATCGCGAGGTAGTTGGGTGTCCATCACGGCGCGGAAGGCGTCGAGATCGCCTTGGCCGGTGAGCGCGCCGCGGCTGATGCCCGCGTTCGCGATCACGATATTCGCGGCGCCCTGTTCGGCCATGAAGCGGCGCGCGGCGTCGGCGAGCACGTCGTGGTCGCGCACATCGGCGGGGTAGAGCGAGATGGAAGCTTAGGGAAAGCGCGCGGCGAACGCCGCGAGAGACTCGCTGCGGCGGGCGACGAGGCCGATGCCGCTCGATGTGCCGGTGATGAAGACCTTCTGTCGAACCGCATTCATACCGGCGCGCGCGGGATCACATCTTTTTGTCGCGGACCTGTTGGACGAGGAAGTCCATCACGTCGGTCGTGCCCTTCAGGCTGTTGGTCTGCACAGGGCCCGTCACGTACTTGCCCTGCACGATGACCGTCGGCACACCGTCGATGTGATAGTCCGACAGCAGCTTGGAATCGCGCTGAATATCGCTCTGCGTCGAGAACGAGTTGTACGCGTCCATGTATTTCTTCGGGTCGATGCCCTGCGTCTTGAGGAAGTCCGCCTGCGCCTGTGGCGCCAGCAGATAGTTCTTCTTCACATGGATTTCGTTGAACACGGCCGGCATGACCTTTTCCGCGACACCCAATGCGACGAGCGCATGGTACATCTTCGAATGCGGGATGAAATTGTCACGGAAGGCAACCGGCACGCGCTTGAACACGACATCCGGACCCTGCTTCTTCTCCCATGCCTCGATATACGGCTCGAACTCGTTGCAGTGCGGGCAGCCGTACCAGAAAAATTCGATGACCTCGACCTTGTCGGCGGGCGCGCTGACCGGCTGAGGCGCTTGCAATACCGTGTAGTCCTTGCTCTGAGTCGGCGCGGCGTGAACTGCGGTCGCGACGTTCATCGAAGCAGCGGCGATGCCTAAGGAAAGGGCGAGGGCGCTAAACAGTTTTTTCATGATCGGAGAAGGAACCAGAGAAGTCCGTTAGTGGGACACCCGTCGCTTAAGCGTGGCTTAAGCGACACCGCCCGCGACCGCTCGACGCGGCACGGGCGGTATCATCATGCTCACTGCTTCGAGAAGCGGATCACGGCGGTATCGACGCCCGCGTCCGACAGACGCTGACGAGCCGTGTTCATTTCCTCGAACTTCGCGAACGGGCCGATGCGTACGCGATAGTACGTCACACCGCCCGCATCGCGCTGAGTCACCTTCGATTCGAAACCCTGGAAGCCCAGACGCGCGCGCTGCTGTTCGGCATCCTGCTGGGTCTTGTATGCGCCGACCTGCAGGTAATAGCCGGTGTTCACGTCGCTCGGCGTGGGCGGCGTGGTCTTGACCGTAGTGGCCGGTTGCGAGCCGTTTTTCGCGGCGGCGGCGACGCTGGTCGCGCCCGGCGCGCTGGCGGGACTCTTCGCACCGGAAGCGGCGGTGCCCGACGGCGGCACTTCGACGATCTGCGGCTCGTCGAGCATGCCCGACGATTGCGTCTGATTGCTGGTCTGGCCCGGCGCAGTGTTCGGCGGCGTGGGCTGCGCGGCTTGCGGCACGGCCTGCCCCGGCGTCTTGCCTTGCAGCGGACGGTTCGGATCGTAAGGCTGTGCGGCCTGCGACGAGGACGAGGCGCTCTCCGACGGCGGCGGCGTGACCTTTGCCACGAACGGCGTGGGCGCACGCGTGATGTACAGCGCGACGATCACGGCGATCGCGAGGCCGACGATCAGGCCCAGTACGACGCCGAGAAAGGTTCCCCCGGTTTGCTTCGACTGCTTGGATTGCTTGGTCGTGCGGCGTGGTTTTGCCATCGTATGAATCACCTGCGAAAAGTCTTCGAGTTGGCCGACAATTGTAGCTGTGGCTCAAGACAGCTCTGCGCCATGCTGCCATCCGCGCACGCCGAATGTGTCATATTCGAAGCGATACGCGAACGCCGGCACGGCGTGCAATTGGGTGCGGTCACATCTTTTGAGGAGCGGACACGCCAATGGTGACGAGGCCATTTTCGAGCACCTGGCGCGTGGCCGCGAGCAGCGCGATACGCGCGTCGCGTTCCTTCTGGTCATCGACGAGCACGCGCTCGGCATTGTAGAATGAATGAAATTCGCCGGCGAGATCGCGCAGATAGAACGCGACCGCGTGCGGCGCGAGTTCGGCGGCGGCGTGCGAGAGCATTTCCGGATATTCGGCGAGCTTGTTGAGCAGCGCCATCGCGCGGTCGCTCGACAGCAGCGAGAGATTGGCCTGCGCCACCTTCGACACATCGCCGCCGAACTTGTCCTTCCAGTCGTTGAGAATCGTACAGATGCGCGCGTGGGCGTATTGCACGTAGTAGACCGGGTTTTCATCGTTCTGCTTGAGCGCGAGGTCAATGTCGAACACGAACTCGGTATCCGCCTTGCGCGAGATGAGGAAGAAGCGCACGGCGTCGCGGCCGCGGCGGATGGTCTCTTCGTCGATCTGGTCCGGCGCAGTTTCGTGGCCCGGCGCGAGGCCGCCCGACCATTCGATCAGATCGCGCACCGTCACGTAGCTGCCCACGCGCTTGGAGATTTTCACTTCCTGACCGTTGCGCATGACGGTGACCATCTTGTGCAGCACGTAGTCGGGATAGCCCTTCGGAATGCCGATGCCGAGATCCTGCAGGCCGGCGCGCACCCGCGCGATAGTGCCGTGGTGATCCGAGCCCTGCACATTGATGACCTTGGTGAAGCCGCGTTGCCACTTGGTTACGTGATACGCTACGTCCGGCACGAAGTACGTGTAGGTGCCGTCGGACTTGCGCATGACGCGGTCCTTGTCGTCGCCGTCGTCGGTGGTGCGCAGCCACAGCGCGCCATCCTGTTCGTAGGTCTTGCCGGCGGCGATCAGCGCATCGACCGTTTTGTCGACGCGGCCTTCCTTGTACAGCGACGACTCCAGATAGAACTGGTCGAACTTAACGCCGAACGCGGTCAGATCCAGATCCTGCTCGTGACGCAGATACGCCACCGCGAAGTGGCGGATGGCTTCGAGGTCTTCGACGTCGCCCTTGCCCTTCACCGGCTCGCCGTCCTTGGCGGCGACCGTTTCGCCCTCCATGTAGTCGCGCGCGATGTCCGCGATGTACTCGCCGTTATAGGCGACGTCCGGCCACTCGGCATCGCCCGGCTTGAGGCCGCGCGCACGCAGTTGCGTGGAGGTGGCGAGGTTGCCAATCTGCACGCCTGCGTCGTTGTAGTAGAACTCGCGATGGACGTTATAGCCCTGCGTGCCGAGCAGACTCGACAGCGCGTCGCCGAGTGCTGCCTGACGGCCGTGACCGACATGCAGCGGACCAGTCGGATTCGCCGAAACGAATTCGATCAGCACGCGCTTGCCCGCGTCGCGCTGCGACTGGCCGAACGCGCGGCCTTCGCCCAGGACGGCCGGGATCACGTCTTGCTGTGCGGATGCTGCGAGACGCAGATTGATGAAGCCCGGCCCTACCACTTCCGCGCCCTCCACCAGACCCTTCGCGTTCGGCGCGGCTAGCAAGGCATCGACGATTTGCTGTGCGAGCTGACGTGGATTGGCGCGCAGCGGCTTGGCGAGCTGCATCGCGACATTCGAGGCGACGTCGCCGTGCGCTGCGACCTTGGGTCGTTCGAGCACGATCGACGGCGCGACGAAGGCGGCTTCGCTCGCGCCTTGAGTCGCCTTTGCGACGGTTTGGACCGCGTCGGAGAGGAGCGTTTCGAGGGTGAGTTTGTGTGCGAGCAGCATGCTGAATGAGATCCGGTGGAGCGAGACTTGGCGATGTGCGTCCGGCGGCGCGGATGGCCGCCAGGCCAGCTCTGCAAGTGTGACGTAGAGTTGCACTACGCAATCGAAGAAGGGATTTTAGCAGGTGCTAAACTGTCTACTCACGGTGGTTTTCAGCAAAGATCGGCTCGTCGGCACGTCTCAAAACAAAGACCGGCTGTAATCCAACATAAGGAAAAGGACCTTCCATCATGCTGATCACATTCAAAAGCCCAGCTGCACCTGATGTCATGATGCTCGAGAATCTCGCGGAGTATCTGCTCGGCATCATCGGGAAACCGCTCGGCGAACGAGGCGTCATCACACACGACGAGATTCCCTCGGCTATCGAGAAGCTCGAAGCGGGGGTGATGACCTACAAACAGCAGCGCGCGGAGTACGACGTGCCCTTCCACGAAGGCGAGGAAGGGCACGAGCATCACGAGATTCCCATTGCTGGCGCAGCGCGCGTATCCGTTTCTCGACATGCTTCGGCTCGCGCAGAAGGAGAACAAGGATATTCTCTGGGGCGTCTGAGCGTTCATCCGCGCATGTTCTGGCGGACAAAACGAAACACCCAAAGAAAAAACCCGCATCGCCGACGATGCGGGTTTTTTTCTTCCTACCAACGCGATGGCGCTGGCGCGGCGAATTCTTTTAACGTAGCGGGGCGAGCGCGCGTTCCGCATCCGTCGATGAAATCGCCATGCGCTCGGCGAAGCTCTGAACTTGATCGTCGCCGATCTTGCCGACCGAAAAATACGTGCTGTCCGGATGCGCGAGGTAAAAGCCCGACACGCTGGCAGCCGGCAGCATGGCCACCGACTCGGTGAGACTCATGCCGATCTCTTCCGCCTGAAGCACTTCGAACATTTCGCGCTTCACGAGGTGATCCGGGCATGCCGGATAACCCGGCGCCGGGCGAATGCCCGTGTACTTCTCGGCGATGAGCGCGTCGTTGTCGAGCGCTTCGTTCACCGCATAACCCCACAGTTCGCGACGCACGCGCGCATGCAGCGCTTCGGCGAAGGCTTCCGCGAAGCGGTCGGCGAGCGCCTTCAGCATGATCGCGCTGTAGTCGTCGTGATCGGCTTCGAACTGGGTTTCCCGCTTGTCGACGCCGAGACCTGCCGTCACCGCGAACAGGCCGATATAGTCCTTGACGCCCGAATCCTTCGGCGCGATGAAATCGGCCAGCGACCGGTTTGGGCGCATCACGCCGTCCACGACCGGACGCACGCTCTGCTGCCGCAGATTGCGCCACGTTATCGCCACTTGGGAGCGCGACTCGTCCGTGTAGATTTCGATGTCGTCGTCGTTCACGGTATTGGCGGGCAAAAGCGTGATCACGCCGTTCGCCGTCAGCCAGCGGCCCTGAATGATGCGCGAGAGCATCGACTTTCCGTCCGAAAACACACGCCGCGCCGACTCGCCGACGATTTCGTCGTTGAGGATCGCGGGATAGGGACCGGCGAGATCCCAGGTCTGGAAGAACGGCGCCCAGTCGATGTAATTCGCGAGATCGGCCAGATCGTAATTCCTGAACACGCGGCGTCCGATGAAGCTCGGCTTCGTCGGCTGATACGCGCTCCAGTCGAGCTTCGTCTTGTTGGCGCGCGCTTCGTCGTAGGTGACCATCGGCTGCGCTTTTTTATTCGCATGCTGAAGGCGGATACGGTCGTAGTCGCTCTTGAGGTCATCGAGGTACTTCGCGGCGCCTTCGTCAGACAACAGGCTCGATGCCACCGACACCGAACGCGACGCATCCGGCACGTAGACCACCGGCCCTTCGTAATGCGGCGCGATCTTGACCGCCGTATGCACGCGCGAAGTCGTCGCACCGCCGATCAGAAGCGGCGTCTGCTTGCCGCGGAAATATTCGTCGCGCTGCATTTCGGATGCGACGTAGGCCATCTCTTCGAGACTCGGCGTGATCAGCCCGGAAAGCCCGATGATATCCGCACCTTCTTCCTTCGCCTTCTGCAGGATGGTCGCACACGGCACCATCACGCCCATGTTGACCACTTCGAAGTTGTTGCACTGGAGCACGACCGACACGATGTTCTTGCCGATATCGTGCACGTCGCCCTTCACGGTCGCGATGACGATCTTGCCCTTCGGACGCACGTCCGCGCCCGCTTTGGCGAGGCGCTTCTTTTCCTCTTCGATGAACGGAATCAGGTGCGCGACCGCCTGCTTCATCACGCGCGCCGACTTCACGACCTGCGGCAGGAACATCTTTCCCTGACCGAACAGATCGCCGACGATGTTCATTCCGTCCATCAGCGGGCCTTCGATCATGTTGATAGGACGGCCGCCAGCCTGATCGATCTTCTGCCGGACTTCTTCCGTATCTTCGACGATGAAGTTCGTGATGCCATGCACGAGCGCATGCGATAGCCGCGCCTCGACCGGCTGGTTGCGCCATTCGGGGTTCTCTTCCTTCTTGGCCGCGCCGGTCTTGAACTTGTCGGCGATTTCGAGCAGACGGTCGGTGCCGTCTTCGCGGCGATTGAGCACGACGTTTTCCACTTTCTCGCGCAGTTCGGCGTCGAGATCGGCGTACACGCCCAGTTGCCCCGCGTTGACGATGCCCATGTCCATGCCCGCCTGAATGGCGTGATACAGGAACACGGTGTGGATGGCCTCGCGCACCGGATCGTTGCCGCGGAACGAGAACGATACGTTCGACACGCCGCCGGACACTTTCGCGTGCGGCAGGTTCTGCTTGATCCAGCGCGTCGCTTCGATGAAGTCGACCGCGTAGTTGTTGTGCTCCTCGATCCCCGTCGCGATGGCGAAGATGTTCGGGTCGAAGATGATGTCTTCCGGCAGGAAGCCGACTTCGTTCACGAGGATGTCGTAGGAGCGCTTGCAGATTTGCGTCTTGCGCTCGAACGTGTCGGCTTGCCCTTGCTCGTCGAACGCCATCACGACCGATGCCGCGCCGTAGCGGCGGATCAGGTTCGCGTGATGCCGGAACTGCTCCTTGCCTTCCTTGAGCGAGATGGAGTTGACGATGGCCTTGCCCTGCACGCACTTCAGGCCCGCTTCGATCACTTCCCACTTCGACGAGTCGATCATGATCGGCACGCGCGCGATATCGGGCTCGGACGCGATCAGATTTAGAAAGCGCACCATCGCAGCTTTCGAATCGAGCATGGCTTCATCCATGTTGATATCGATGACCTGCGCGCCGTTTTCCACCTGCTGCCGCGCAAAGGCCAGCGCTTCATCGAACTGGCCGTTCAGGATCATGCGCGCGAAGGCCTTCGAGCCGGTCACGTTGGTGCGTTCGCCGACGTTGATGAACAGCGAGTCGTCGGTGACGTTGAACGGCTCGAGGCCAGAGAGACGCATGGTGTGGTCGGTCATGTCTTGTATCTCTTTATGCGAAATCAGGCTGCGTCACGGTACTGCGACGGAAAATTACGCGGCTTCACTTCCGCGAGCGCTTTCGCTACGGCGGCGATGTGATCTGGCGTCGTCCCGCAGCATCCGCCCGCGATGTTCACAAGACCCGATTGCGCGAATTCCTTCAGCAGTCCGGAGGTCACATCCGGCGTTTCGTCGAAGCCGGTGTCGCTCATCGGATTCGGCAGGCCCGCGTTCGGGTAGCACGACACGTAGGTGTCGCACAGCTTCGCCAGTTCGGCGATGTACGGGCGCATCAGCGCCGCGCCGAGCGCGCAGTTCAGGCCGAAAGTGAGCGGCCTGGCGTGACGCAGCGAGTTCCAGAACGCCTCGACGGTCTGGCCCGACAGAATGCGGCCCGAGGCATCCGTGACCGTGCCGGAAATCATGATCGGCAGCAGTTCGCCCCTGTCTTCGAATAGCTCGTCAAGCGCGAACAACGCGGCTTTCGCGTTCAGGGTATCGAAGATGGTTTCGACGAGGAATAGGTCGCAGCCTGCATCGAGCAGCGCCTTCGCCTGTTCGTAGTACGCGTCGCGCAGTTCGTCGAAGCTCACATTGTGCGCGCCCGGGTCGTTCACGTCCGGCGAGATGCTCGCGGTCTTGGGCGTCGGCCCGATCGCGCCCGCGACGAAGCGCGGCTTGTCCGGCGTCGAATACTTGTCGCAGGCTTCGCGCGCAACCTGCACTGACTCGATGTTCATCTCGGCGGCGAGGTTTTCCATGCCGTAGTCGGCCTGCGCGACGCTCGTCGCGCCGAAGGTATTGGTCTCGATGATGTCCGCGCCTGCTGCCAGATACTGCTTGTGGATTTCGCGGATCACCTGTGGCTGCGTGATCGACAGCAACTCGTTGTTGCCCTTGATGTCGCGCCCGTAGTCTGCGAAGCGCGTGCCGCGATACGCGGCTTCATCGAGTTTGTAGCGCTGGATCATGGTGCCCATCGCGCCGTCGAGGATCAGAATGCGCTTCTGCAGGAGCACGGGCAGCGCGGCGCCGCGCGTGTAGGCGCGTGCGGGAGTTTTCGACGTGGCGTTCTGGTTCATGGCGGACGACCCCCGATTGTGAAATAGCCTGACATTGTAGCCGTTGCGCCGCGCTATTGCCGCGTGCGGCAGGGCGTGGGAACGGTTCCGCGACGCCAAAAGAAAAACCCCGCCAGTAGTGTGGCGGGGTCGATAGGTGTCGCCTGTGGATGGGCGCCCGGGCCGCAGGCGATGTGGCCGGACGGGCACGGACGGCTTGACCACCCGCGCGACGCAGTTCAGTGAAGCACAACCGGTTGCGTCATCCAGATATCGAACTGGCCGAGAAACTCGTCCACATCTTCGAGGGATGGCTCTTCCTCGATCAGCTTCTGCACGTGCTCGCGAAACTTCGCGGCGAGCGCGCCGTCGATGAAGATCTCGCGCTGCGTGTTTTTATCGACGATCTCGTAGCCGCCCGACATCATCGCGAGATGGTTGTCCTGCGGCGGAAACTCAACGACGCAATAGTTAGGGCAACGCTGAAGCAGCCGGTTGTATTCATCGATTCAGGCGCAAACAGCGGCAGATTCATCGTAAGTGAGGCTTTGCGCCTGGATTTCCGGTCCACCAGGGTGTTGCGCCTGGGCCTGCGGCCCGCTTTCCCCCATTACGGGCGAACCTGTGCCATCAATCGCTTGCGCGAAAGATAAACGTTGGTCAACGCCAGCGCAACGAAAGCCCGATTGGCGTTCTTCGCCAGACCCCGATAGCGCACCTTCGTGAAGCCCCACAGGCGTTTGACAACAGCAAACCCCTGCTCAACGCGAGCACCGATCTTCGACTTGTTGCGATTCTTGCCGCGCGCTACCTTGTCAATTTCGCCCGCCCGACGCGTACGCTGATTGGTGAAGTCGCGTGCCTTGGCGGCCTTGCCACGCATCAGCGCTTTCTGGCTCGCATAGGCGCTATCTCCATAGACGCCTTGCTC
>LFLF01000100.1 GCA_001184395.1 Candidatus Paraburkholderia calva
ATAGACCCATGACCGTTTTTCCGTATCCTTGCTTATGGTGGATGGTTTTGTTGTTCGCTGGTTTCCGACTTCGACAATCAGATTCTCAGCTGAAACCACCACCGCCTTCAATTTCCTGCCTCAACTATCCTCCATAACCACTTCCCACTTTAGCTCTCCATCGATGCGTCGCATCTGCTGTTCGCGACGAGCAGCACGCCGAATACCGATGATCTGGGTCTGGAGCACGCGGGCATCGCGTTGAACCGGCACGGGATGATCGACGTCGACGACCAGCTTCGCACCCGCGTCGATGGCGTCTGGGCGCTCGGGGATGTGAATGGGTGCGGGGCCTTCACGCATACCTCGTGGAACGACTACGAGGTCATCGCCGCGAACGTGCTGGATGGCGAGTCGCGCAGCGGCGACGATCGCATCATGACGTATGCGGTTTTCGTCGATCCGCCTTTCGCACGCGTCGGCATGAGCGAAGAAGAGGTCCGGCGCGCCGGACGCGATGCGCTGATCGCGACCATGCCCATGTCGCGCGTAGGCCGGGCCCGCGAGCGCGGCAAGACGGACGGCTTCATGAAGGCGCTCGTCGATGCGCGCACGCAGCGCATTCTCGGCACGGTGATCTAAGGCATCGAAGGCGATGAGGCGATTCATGCCTTCATCGACGTCATGAACGTCGGCGCGCCTTACACGACGTTGCAGTGCGTGATGCACATCCACCCGACGGTCAGCGAACTGATCCCCACCTTGCTAGGCAATCTCGAGCCGATGAAGCCGCGCGGGCGTAAAGGCTAGTCGTTTGCATTTTGCATGCGTAATGCATGGCGCAATCGGCGACGCTTGGCCGATCGCATGCAAAGTGCAAAACACGAATGCCTGGAAAAACAGCAAACAATTGATCGACCACTACGCCTCGACCGGCGGCTTCTCCGCTGCCTTCTCCACATGCGTGCCGCAGGTTTCCGGCATCGCGAGCCGCACTATCAGCGCGGCCATCAGGCCTGCGGCGGCAAGGCCGAAGAAGCTCATCGTCGTGCCGAACTTGTCCGCGGTGAATCCGGCCGCGGCGGTCGACAAGGTCGCACCGACGCCCGCCGCCAGGCCGAAGAAGCCGATGGTCAGGTTGTAACGCCCGCGCCCGCCCGCGACGTCCGCCGCGATGAGCGGCAGCATCACACCGAATACGGCCGCGCTGATGCCGTCGAGCATCTGCACCGGCACCAGCAGATACGGCGTGCTCACGCCGGCGAACAGGATCGCGCGTATCGGCAAGGCGCAGAAGCCGAGAATGAGTACCGGCCGGCGTCCCCAGTTCTGTGCTTGACGGCCGACCCACGGTGACAGCGCGGCGACGATGAACTGCGGCACGATGATGCACGCCGCGATCACCAGTTGCACGTTGTCGCCCATATGCGCGGTCACTTCGCCGGCGGCGAGATTGAGCATCGCCGCATTCGACAAATGGAACAGCACCACGCACGCCGCGAAGATCAGCAGACGCCGGTCCTTCAGCAGTTCGCGCAGCGACTCGCGCTCCTCGCCGTCGGGCTTGAGCTTCGGCTTGCCGGGCGGCGCGTCGTAGTGGATCATGCGCAACGCGCCGATCGCCGGCAACGCGAGCACAGCCGTCAGGAAGAACACCGAGCGCAGCGACAGATATTCGCCGAACGCACCCATCAACGCCGCCGTGAGCGCGCTACCGATCGACGCCCAGCGCGCATTGCGGCCGAGCCGGTCGCCGAGATCGGCGCGCGAGACGAGGGCGAGCGAGATCGCCGCCATCGCAGGCACCAGCATGCAGCTCGCGAAGCCGTGCAGCATTTCCGCGGCGAATACGGGGATGAAGGTCGGACTCGCGGCGAGCAGCAGCGCGCTCACGATGATCGCGACGATCGCGGAGAACGCGGCGAACTTCTTGTTGCGCATCGCGTCGACGACCGCGCCTGCCGGCAACTGGCTCGCCATGGCGCTGATCGTGCCGACGGAAAGCATCAGGCCGATCTCGCCTTGCGTCCATTTATTGGCTGCGAGGTACGATGCGATGAAGGGGCCGAAGCCGGTCTGCACGTTGGCGACGAAGAAGTTCAGCCAGTCGAACGCGCGCAGACTGCGTGCAATTACCATGTTGTGATTCGTTGATCGATGTCGTTATCCGTTGTCTTTCACCGGGCGAGGCGCGTCCCTGACGATGGGTGCTGCGGCGCGACCGAACCGGACGCCGTCGTACCGGTCGGTCTTCGATACCTTCGCCTTGGCCACCGTATTCGCTGTTGCAGGCGCTGCCGAAGTGGCCTTGGGCGACGATGTCGCCGTTGTCGTCGATGCCCCCGAAGCTGCCGCTGGCGCGGGCGCAAATGTAGCTGCACCGAAGCCGCCACTGGTGCCGAAGCCGCGGACGCCGGCGCGCTCACCACTGGCGAGACGATTTTGATCGGCTGATCGGCCACGTAAGTAGGCGACGCCTTCAGTTGAGCCTCGTTGAAATCGATCTGCAGCGTTTCCTGCTTGTTGCGCATGACGACATGGAGATCGCCCCAGTTGGCCGCGATATGCCGCTTGTCTTCGGCGAGCGACGTCGACAGATCGAGCACCAGCGCCTGCGGCTCGCCCTGTGCATCCACCAATACATCGACGACCCGGCCGATGCGCGCACCGTTTTTCTGCGCGACCGTCGAATCGACCAGTTGCAACAAGCTGGGCGGCGTTTCGTTGACGGGCAGGGGCTTGGGCACCGGATCGGCGCTCTTGCCCTTGGCAGCGGGCACGGGCAGCGCGAACGTGATCGGCGTTTTGGAGTTCGGCGTGAACTTGAACGCCGACCACGGAAAATTCACCTTGCGATCGCCGACGCCCATGAAGCCCGCGAGATTCACCATCAGCAGCTTCGGTTTCGACGATGCATCGACGTACATGTCCACCGCGCGGCCCACAACCTTGCCGTCGGGACGCTGCACTTCGGCATCGAGCAGGCCGTGCAATTGTTCGTGCTGCATGAGGCGCGTTGAGATGATCTGTGGCGGCTCTGGCGGCGGCTCTGGCGGCTCTGGCGGCTTGGGCTTGACGATCTTGCACTTGGGCTTCGGCGCGGGCGCAGGCCTGGGCGCCGAGGCGGGCTCCGGCACGGCGGGCGCGGAGGCGGGCTCCTCGGTCTCGGGCGCTTCGGTCTCGATTTCGGCGGGCAATGGAATATACGAGTGCTCGATGATAGGCGCGGCCGGCTGAGTCGGCAGCAGACCGCACGCCGACAGCGTGACGGCGGCGAGGACAGGCAGACTCGTAGTCGTGAGGCGCGTCGCACGCACGCGCGACACCGCCTGCCACGCGTGAACGAGCGCGGTCGCGATCAGTCGCGTGATCGTCAGAACGAGGGTCTGCGGGCCGCCGCATGCGACGGACGCTCGCCCGTGTGCGGCCTGCCCGTTTGACGATGCGTCGCCCCGATGCGGAGAACCGCCTGTCATCACAAAAGCTCCATGTTTCCGGGCCACCTGTCTCTGTCAGATCGTCTCGCCGATGCCGCGCCGTCTTGCGTCCGGCGTCGCTGCGAGGCGGATTGATTACGGATGAAGCCGAGCGCGTCGCCTGTGCTCGTGCCGGTCGTGCGTGTGCTGCATTGCATGCCGTTGCGCCTGCTCACACGCCTGAAGGCCGCGCGGATGCGTTCGCCGCTTCGGCCAGACGCGCGGCCGTATCGGGCGCGCCCATTTTCTCGGCGGCGTCGCGGGCGGAAAAACCGCTCGTGTCGCGCGCGATCAGCAGATCGACGATCTCGACGCGATTGAACATTGCCGCGATCATCAGCGCCGTGCGGCCGTCGGGCGATGCGCTTTCCACATCGGCGCCGTGCGCAAGCAGCGTCTCGATCACATCCTGGAAGCCCTTGAAGGCCGCGCCCGCGATCGGCATCTGTCCGTTGTCGTTGCGCAGATTCGCATCGGCGCCATGCTCAAGCAGCACGCGTACGGCATCGGCGTGGCCGTGGTAGCTCGCGAGCATGGTCAGGCTATCGCCTTTGTCGTTGCGCAGATTGGGCGGGAGGCCCTTGTTCAGGAGCGCATCGAGCATCGCGGCGTCGCCGCGCCACGTCGAAAACTTCGCGCGCGAACGCGATCATGTCGTCGTCGGGCACGTCGTTGCGGTCTTGCGGGTCATGCATGGTCTTGCTCCGTGTCGATCGCACCGCGTCGGGCGGGGGATCGGATGACTTCGGTCCACGGCGCGGGGCCGTTGCGTCATGTGGAACGTGCGAATCATGGAGATCGGCACGTTCCGGCCACGCGAGCCCGAAGACGAATCTCTTGCATGCAAAATCCAGTTGCGCGACTGCTACCCGGTCGTGCGGGCACGCGGTATGCAAACTACCTGCATGCAAACGCATGCAAAATGCTGTGCCCGCGCGGATCAACCCGGAGCATACACAGGTTTGAAGGCGGCACGCGCGTACGAGGAGGCGCATAGCACGAATCGAGCCAAGCTTCGATCGCCGATGCGCGACTTGACGTGTCATCGCGCGGCGCTTTAGTCTCGCCTCGATTTTCCGACACCCATGCGACAGCGATACCCCGATCTCTTCCGACCCGCACGCTTTTTCCTCGCCGACAAAACCCGCCGCGCCTGAAGCGGCGGGGCACCAGACGCACTGGTGCGCCGTCGCGCGCCCGCCACCGAGCGCAATCGCGATGCCATTCTCGCCGTTCTGGCGGGCGTGCTGCCCCGAAGCGGCATGATGTAGAGATCGCAAGCGGCACCGGCCAGCACGCCGTGCATTGCGCGGCGGCACTGCCCGGCATCGTCTGGCAGCCGAGCGATCTGGACGCGGGCGCGCGCGCATCGATCGAGGCATGGCGCGCGCATGCGCAACTGCCGAACCTAGCCGCTCCGCTTGCCGTCGATGTCACCATGGACAACTGGGGCATCGGCGAGGTCGCCGCCATCGTCTGCATCAACATGATTCATATCGCGCCCTGGGAAGCGACGCAGGGACTGTTGCGCGGCGCGAGCGCGCGTCTCGGTGAGGGGAACGTACTATACCTGTACGGACCCTATCGGCGCAACGGCGCACACACGGCGCCGAGCAACGAAGCCTTCGACGCGCAACTCCGGGCCAACGATGTGCGCTGGGGCGTGCGCGACATGGAAGCCGTTCAATCGCTGGCGGCGGCCAACGGATTCAGTTTCGTGGAGGCCGTCGACATGCCGGCCAACAACTTCAGCGTGATCTTCACAAAGGATGCCTGACGCTTCGGGCGTGTCCAAGGGCGTTGCTCCTGCGATCGCAGCAAGCCACGCCCTGCGCGCGCCGACCGATCGCGCTGTATTGCATACAAATGCTTAATGCGACTGCGCCACAACGGCATGCAAGACGCAAAATGCCGTCGTCCATGCACCATGCCACCCATGAGCGGCGCACCGAAATGACCGCCGCCGTGTAGACCGCGAATGCTCGTTCAATGCGCCGCTCGCGTGAGCCCTCTCAAGCGCGGCGCTCCATTCGAACCGTCATTCAACGGAGGCGTTGTACATGCACGCAGCGTTACCGCAGGGGAAGCAGGAAGCCGGTTCTGTCGAAAAATCCACCAGCCCGCCGCGCGATCTGCGCCGCCGACATCCATCCCGATCATTGGTATCCGCTCGCGTGGTCGCACGAGGTCGGACGCGCCAAGGCGCACGGCGTGCGGTTCGCGAGCGATCCGATCGTCCTCGTGCGGACCGAGAGCGGCAAGGTCTTCGCGCTGGAGGATCGCTGCGCGCACCGGCAGGTGCCCCTGCATGCCGGCGTGGTGGACGGCGAGTCGATCCGCTACTGCTATCACGGCTGGACCTACGACTGCACCGGCCGATGCACCGACATCCCTTATCTCGGCCGTGACCGTTTGCCCAACGGCGTGCGCGCCTATCCGTGCCGGGAGGAGGCGGGACTGATCTTCGTCTTCACGGGCGATCCGTCCGCGGCCGACGACGCCAAGTTTCCACAAATCGTCTCTGCGACAGACAAAGCCTATAAAACGCGCCGCTTCGGACGCGAGGTGAAGTGCCATTACACCTTCATGCACGAAAACCTGATGGACATGAATCATCAGTTCCTGCATCGGCGGCAGATGGGCAGCATGCGCGCGCGTTCGTGCGGCAGAAGGCGCGGCGAGGATTGGATCGAAGTGGACTACGTGTTTGCGCGCGAGGCGGGCAAACAACCCATCGGCGAGGCGCTGGTGTTCGGGCAAACACGTGGCACCAAGGACGAAGAGTCGTACAAGGACGTGATGACGGTGCGCACCGAGTATCCGTACCAGACGCTCAAGATCCGCACGAAAGACGACACGATGGTGATGGACCTGTGGATCGCCTATGTGCCGCTCGACGCCGAGCAGCGCACCAATCGCACCTTCGGCCTGTTGTCGATCCACCGCCCGAAAATCCCCTTCGTGCTGGATGCCGCCTGGCCGCTGCTCGTGTGGTTTACCGAGCGCATTTTCAAGGAAGACCGCTGGATCGTGGAGCGCGAGCAGGAAGCGCACGACCGGCAGGGCGCCGATCATAATCACGAAGTATTTCCGGTCATCGTCGATCTGCGTGCGTTTTTGATGGAGCGCGGCGTGCCGACGCGGGCAAAAGCGGCCTTGACGGCCGGCGCGTGCATCTGATTCAACCGGTCCAGGATTAACCGGTCCAGGAGCTGCCCGCGTCGTGACCATGACCAATGAGGAACGCCCGCCACGCACATCGGATGCACGGCGATTGCCCTCATTGTCATCGGGTGCGGGCGGCGCTATAACTCAAACATACCACACGTCAGGAGGACCATCATCATGAGCAGCGATCCGACCGATCCGCGTGCAACGAACGAAACGAACCCTGCGCGCACGGAAGAAGCCATTGGCGAGGCGCATCCCGGCCTCGAGCATTTCGATGCGGCGCTTTCTCACGTCGATGAGTCTTATGCAGTAGGCAGAATCGCCGCGCATGCCGCGAAGGGCATCCTGTACAGCATCATCGAGACGCTCGGCACGCTCGTCGGCGATCCCGATCTGCCCGCGCACGCCCGATCCGGCTACGAAGGGCTCCTGGAAACCGCGCGTGAGTTGCGCACGAAGATCGAATCGTAAATCCTTCCTCCCTCGCGCCGCCGATCATAGGCGGCGCCGACTCTCCGCCTACCGAATCCTTTCCACCACGCCGAACGGCGATGTTCGCGAAGGACTCCTGCCTGCTTTTTCCCGCTCCATCGCAAGGGTAAATTTACGCCGGTATCAGGGCGCGCGTTTGGTCTCTCAGCACCGCGCGAGTTACGTCGAGCCCTGATCGCGGCCGGTCCTGGTTTTATGAATTCAAAAAAAAATTCATAAAATTATAGGCTTAGAATTCGAAATGCAAAATCCAATCTACGGATGCTTATGATTCGGTTGACATCGGCGCTTGCTCCAGGACCGACATTTGTCAGTTTTCTGTCAGTTTCGCGCCAGAAATGCCAACTTTCGGGACGTCGAAAATACAGGTTAACCATGTAGTGAAAAAACGACACAAGTCGGCCTGATTCTTTCGCATTGAGTCTGTAAACCATAGACTTGTGTGTGACATTGTTACGAGTTGGTACAAAAGGCGCCGCCGACAAGAACACTCGATCACAAGCGACATGATTCGCCCATCCGCATAGAGGAGAACAAATGAAGGGTTTCAACCTGACCAAGGCCGCGATCGTCGCCACCACGGCTTTCGCCACCGCAGCCCCGGCGTTCGCGCAAAGCAGCGTGACGCTGTACGGTATCATCGATGACTCGATCGTCTATCAAAGCAGCCAGACGAACCTCGCCAAGAGCACGGCAGGCCGTTCGAACGTCAAGATGGCGTCGGGCATCTGGGCCGGTAGCCGCTTCGGTTTGAAAGGCGCCAAAGATCTGGGCGGCGGTAACAAGGCAATCTTCCAGTTGGAATCCGGCTTCGACATCAACAGCGGCGGCCAGCAGTTCACCAATGCGATGTTCGGCCGTCAGGCATGGGTCGGTTTGACGAACCCGGCGTACGGTACGCTGACCCTGGGTCGCCAGTACACCTCGTACTACACGCTGCTCGCACCGTACAGCCCGACGAATTGGCTGACGGGTTATTTCGCGCACACCCGGGCGATCTGGACGGCCTGGACACGATCTACCGTGCGAACAACTCGATCGTCTACACGTCGCCGAAGTTCTACGGCCTGACGATCAGCGGTTCGTACTCGCTCGCAGGCGTGCCTGACAGCGTCTACCAGGGCTCGACGTGGTCCGCCGCGGTGCAGTATCAGCAAGGCCCGATCGGCGGCACAGTCGCATTCTCGCGCATCAACAACGCGGCAGTCGGCGGCGGCATCTACAGCGGCAGCTCGACGACCATCAACGATACGACGAGCACCACCGGCGCAGGTCAGCCGGGCGTGTCGGCTGTGACGGCGGGTTATCAGCGTGCGCAGGCGCAACAGCGCTTCGCGGTGGCGGGCGGTTACCAGTTCAACAGCGCGTTGATATCTCGGTCACGTACACGAACGTTCAGTACATCCCGGGCACGAACTCGCTGTTCATGGACGAAGCGGTCTTCAATACTGCCGGCACGGTGCTGCACTGGAAGGCATCGCCGACGTGGGACTTCGCGGCCGGCTATAGCTACACGTGGGCGAGTAAGGCGAACGGCATCAACGACGCAGCGTCCTACCACCAGTTCAATCTGTCCCAGTACTACTCGCTGTCCAAGCGCACTGACCTGTACGCGCTCGAAGCGTTCCAGCGCGCGAACGACAACACGCTGGCCGTTCCGTCGGGCACGACGCGCAACCCCGTCAGACGGCTGCGAATGCGGTCATCGGCGACGGCTTCCAGGGCGTGCCGTCGGCATCGCGCAGCATGTTCGCGGCGGGCGTGGGTATCATCAACCGCTTCTAACAAGCACGCTCGAAAGCTCAAAGGCTTAAAAGCGATACGCTGCTTCCCGCAGTGGCAGCATCTGAAACCGGACGCTTCGGCGTTCGGTTTTTTTCGTCTGCTGGATTGTGGTGCGTGGTGGCACGGCCATTGCTATAGTATAGTGATTGATTGCATTGGCAGCTATCATGGGAAAGCTTGAACCATGGCGAATCAAGCAAAGCCGCAACACGGCAAGCAGGAGTTTCCGGCGACGTACCGCGTCTTGCGCGTCCTTTCAGATTGTTCGCAGTCGAGCAGCGCGTGCTGGCGCAAAACGTCGACGGCAAGGTGATTGATATCGGCGCGATGGAAACGAGAGACGGTGAGTATCGCGCGCGTCTCGATGTCGGTGAATACTACGAAATCGAGCCTAAGCGCAGCGCCGAACTTGCGCTCAAGGCGCTCGGCGAACGCATGAGTTTCGACTATCTCGATGGCCTGTTTACAAGTGAGCGCGCAACGGAGGTGAAAGGGCGCTTGCAGGGTTATCCAGCCATTGAATTCGAGCTGGATGAGACCCTGCTGCGCGGCATGGTGGATCGCATACAACCGCATTTATTTTGATCGATTACTCGGAATCCTTATCAATCGGAAATGAACGCTGTTCAACGGTGTAGAGAAGATTCGTAAGCCATGCGGGCAACATTCCTGTGCTTGTGCCATGCTTGAAAGGCGGCGAGATGCCGTATTTCGGGTGTGGGGTAAATCATGAAAATAACGCGCTTTGCCACGGTGTTCGTTCTGATCGGTGCAACGTTTGCCGCGCCGGTTTTCGCTCACGATGACGGTCCACGTTTGATTCAGGATCGTCTCGATGCGCTCGTCGCACAACATGCAGAAGCAAGCCGGTACGTCGCGCAAATGGAGCATGACGCGCGATCAGCGACTGCATCGCAAACGCCGCGTTCGCACACACGCGACGACGCATTCTGATGCCAGAGAAAAGCCGCCGTCGATGATTCGACGAGTCGCTCGACTCGTCGTGCACTAAGCGCGCGCATGGTCGCGATGCAGCGCGGTGTATCTGTTTGTCCTTAAGGTATGAGAATTGCTATCGCGGCCGAGTGTTTCGGCATCACGCCGACGATCCTCCCGTCCTCAAACACTCGACTGTCATGACAAGGAAAGCTCTAGCGACTGCAATCATCTCCGTATCCGTGCTGGCAACGGGCTGTGCGGGAATCGGTCCAGACCGTTTGAAGGCCGATCAGGTGGATTACGCTCGCGCACTCGGCGACGCCAAGAAGCGTGAAATTCTTTCAGCGATTGTCGGATTGCGCTTTGCCGATGCGCCGTCCTTTCTCACCGTGAGCAGCATCATCGCGGCCTATACTTTCGACGCGACCGGCGGCGCGATCCTCAACGCCGGCTCGGGCGCACAGCCGAACTATACACACAAGCGACGGGCAGCGTGTCGTACTCGAACCATCCTACCTTCACGTTCACGCCGACGACTGGCGACGCCTACGCGAGCGCATATATCCGGCCGCTCGCGCCGACGCTCGTGCTGCCACTCGCGGGAAACGGCATGCCGATCGATCTGCTCTTGCGTATTATGGCGCAATCCATATCGGGTTTGCAGAACGGCACGGCGCTCGGCGGGCCGAATGCATCGGGATCGCCGTAGTTCTTTCTGCTGATTCAGGCTTTGCGCCGACTGCAATTGGCGGGCGAACTGAATATCGAATCGCGCGGTCCCATCAGCAATGACGACAAAGGCGCGAAGAACGAGAAGGGTGAAAAAGCGGCGTCTTCATGACGCTGGGCGCGACGCGTAGCGGCGAGATCAAGCAGGTCTCGATGACCTCGCGCTGGTGCGGAAGCTGCTGCATCTTTCACCCAAGATGAAGACCTACGAAGTGGTGTACGGGCAGTCTGCCGATCACGATCGCACTTCAATGGTGACGCGGTCAGTGCTCGGTATCCTGACCGATCTCGGCGCACAGATCGCAGTGCCCGAAGCACAGGTGGCGAGCGGCGCGACCAAGCCGAGCCTCGGGTTGATCGGCGGTGAGACGCGGCCGACCATCATCATGCGTGTCGGTGAGAAGCCGCCGAAGGATGCCTATGTCGCCGTGCAGTACGACAAGGCTGAGTACTGGATCGACCGGGGCAATTTCGATTCGAAGTACGCGTTCACGATGGTGCAGAACCTCATGGCGCTCGCTGAAGTTACGGATACGGCGAAAGCGCCGGTCGTGACTATTCCGGCCGGTTATGTCCCGACGGCCGTGCAGGCGAATTATCCGGCAAGCATTCAGGCTGCCGAGGCGCATGTTAGCAGCGAGCGCATGGCAATGATGCAAGCGACCGATTACGGCTCGTCGACCGAATCCGGTTCGCAAGCCGGGACTGCAACCAAGCGTGCCGATCCGAGAGGCACGTTTTTCGGACAGTAATGGCAGGTTGGGCGAACCGCATCTCGACGATAGCGCAGAGCGCTTGCAAGTAACCTTCCGCCACCGGATCTCCGGTGGTTTTGCCTAGTCATGTGTGGCTGGGCATTTTTGCATGCTGCGCCAATCCGGCAGGAGTTGCGGATGACATACAGGTTAACACGATGCTATGTCGTCTGACATATTGCATTCAAAAATTAATAAACCAGTCGGTCGGTTAATAGGTATGCTGACTCACATCGCATCTCAAAATGACGCGGAGCCCCGCATGTATACACAATCTCTCGACGTTCCATCGGGCCAAAGCACAGAAGCCGGGACGAGTAACGCACAGGGCGCAACACCCACGCGCTCAGACGCGCAGGTTGGCTTCGACGCCGTGATGCAGGCCGATGGCAAGATCGAGGCGCAGGACTGGATGCCGGACGCTTACCGCAAAACGCTGGTCAGACAGATTTCCCAGCATGCGCATTCGGAGATCATCGGCATGCAGCCCGAGGGGAACTGGATCAGCCGCGCGCCGAGTCTCAAACGCAAGGCCATTCTGCTCGCCAAGGTGCAGGACGAAGGCGGCCACGGTCTTTATTTGTATAGCGCCACCGAAACGCTGGGCGTGTCGCGCGATCAACTCGTCGCCGCTTTGCACGCGGGTAAGGCGAAGTATTCGAGCATCTTCAACTATCCGACGCCGACCTGGGCCGATGTCGGCGTGATCGGCTGGCTGGTAGACGGCGCGGCGATCATGAACCAGATTCCGTTGTGCCGCTACACTTATGGTCCCTATGCGCGCGCGATCATCCGCATCTGCAAGGAAGAGTCGTTTCATCAGCGTCAGGGTTTCGACGCATTGCTCGCGATGATGAAGGGCACGCAGGCGCGACAAGATCTCGTGCAGCAGGCGGTGAATCGCTGGTGGTGGCCCGTGCTGATGATGTTCGGCCCTAGCGACAAGGATTCGATCCACAACGGGCAGTCGTTCGCATGGGGCATCAAGCGCATTTCGAACGATGATCGGCGGCAAAAGTTCGTCGATGCCACGGTGGAGCAGGCGAAGATTCTCGGCGTCAAGCTGCCCGATGCCGATCTCAAGTGGAACGAGGCGCGTACCGCGCATGACTATGGCGAGATCGACTGGGAAGAATTCTGGCGCGTCGTCAATGGCGACGGACCTTGCAACAAGGAACGATTTGCGGCGCGCGTCAAGGCGCATGACGACGGCGCGTAGGTGCGCGAAGCCGCGCTCGCGTACGCCGTGAAGCAGCAGATACGCGCTCATCAAGAAGCGGCATAGCGGCATGAAGGAGACATCGAAGATGAACAAGGAATGGCTGATCTGGGAAGTTTTCGTGGGCAGCAAGCAGGGCCTCGATCACAAGCATTGCAGCAATTTGCATGCACCCGATGAAGCGCCGCACTGCGCATGGCGCGTGGCGTCTACACGCGCCGTCAAGAGGGCATGAGCATCTGGGTGGTGCCATCGGCAGCGATCACTGCATCGGACCCAGCGGACAAGGGCGAATTGTTCGAGCCTGCGATCGATAAGATATACCGTCATCCTACGTTTTTGTGTTGCCCGATGAAATCAACCACATGTAAGGGCGTACACGTCATGCACGCAACGGAACACGCTCACCTCGCCTATGTGCTGCGGCTCGCCGACAATGCGCTGATCCTCGGCCAGCGCAATACGGAATGGTGTAGCCATGGGCCGGCGCGCTGGAAGAGGACATCGCGCTTGCAAACATCAATCTCGATCTGATCGGCCAGGCGCGGCTGCTCTACACGCATGCGGCGTCGCTGGAAAGCGCATCGGGAGGAATCGCGAAGACCGAAGACGACTACGCATACTTCCGCACCGAACGTGAGTTCGCCAACTACACGATCACCGAGTTGCCGCATTTCGGGCCGCTTGCCGGTACGGTGCGCGCCGAGCGTATGCGGGACCATCGTACGCAACTTCCTGTACTCGGCGCGGATGATGAACGTATGGACGTTCCTCAACACCTCGAGCGATGCGCAACTCGCGGCCATTGTGGCGAAGTCGGTCAAGGAAACCAGCTATCACCTTCATCATGCGCGCGACTGGCTCGTGCGTTTCGGCGACGGCACTGAGGAGTCGCATCGCCGTGCACAGGCTGCGCTCGATTACTTGATGCCCTATACGCGCGAGTTTTTTGCGGTCGACGATATCGAACGTACGCTCGCGAAGGAGGGTATCGCCCGCTGGCCAGCGACTTCGAAAGCGTGTGGCACGAGGAAGTACAAGCCGCTTTGAGCGAGGCGCCGCTCGTCACACCACCCGATCTCAAGCACGTGAAGAGCAGCAAACGAGGCGAGCACTCGGAGCACATGGGTTATCTGCTTGCCGAAATGCAAAGCCTTGCGCGCCAGCATCCGGGTGCGACGTGGTGATTGACACGCTTCATGAAGACGCGTCACTCGAGCGTTTATGGGCGGTGCTCGAAGCGATTCCCGACCCGGAGATTCCGGTCGTATCGATTTGCGGATCCGGCATTCTGCGCGACGTGCGTCGGGACGAAAACGGCGTGCTCGAAGTAGTGACCACGCCGACATACTCGGGCTGTCCCACGATATCGCAAATCGCCTAAGACATCGCACATGCGATCGAAGCCGCGCGGCTCGGCGCCCATCGCATCGAAACCGTGCTCGCGCCCGCCTGGACCACCGACTGGATCACCGACGAAGCGCGCGACAAGCTGCGCCGCTACAGTATCGCGCCGCCATCCGGAAACTGCGCCAGCGCGAGCGTGTCGTCCGAAAAGCCAATGCACTTCGTACCGTTCAAGAAAGAAGTGATCGCATGCCCACGCTGTTGCTCGACGCAGACCGAGCGGCTCGCGCAGTTCGGCTAGACCGCATGCAAGGTACTATACCGCTTGTCGTGCAAAGAGCCATTCGATTACTTCAAGCCTTACTGAACCGACTTCCTCGTTCGCTAACCGATACGCACATATGGCCACTCCGCAATTCCATCCGCTGCGCATCCGCGATGTCCGGCCCGAAACCGCCGATGCCGTCACCGTGTCCTTTGAAGTGCCGCCCGAATTACGCGATGCGTTTCGTTTCACGCAAGGGCAGTTCGTCACGTTGAAGACGCATATCGACGGCGAGGAAACGCGGCGCTCGTATTCAATTTGCGTCGGCATAACCGATTACGATCGTGACGGCGAGCTGCGCATCGGCATCAAGCGTGTGCGAGGTGGACGCTTCTCCAACTTCGCATTCGATATGCTGAAGCCCGGCCGCGAGATCGAGGTGATGACGCCAGACGGGCGCTTCTTTACTCATCTGAACGCGGATCACAGCAAGCACTACGTCGCGTTCTCGGGCGGCTCGGGCATCACGCCGGTTCTGGCGATCGTCAAGACGACGCTGGACATGCCGACCAGCCGGTTCTCGCTCGTGTACGGTAATCGAAGCGTGGACACGATCACGTTTGCCGAGGAACTCGAGGACCTTAGGGCAACGCTGAACCAGTCGTTGTATTCATCGATTCAGGCGCAAACAGCGGCAGATTCATCGTGAGTGAGGCTTTGCGCCTGGATTTCCGGTCCACCAGGGTGTTGCGCCTGGGCCTGCGGCCCGCTTTCCCCCATTACGGGCGAACCTGTGCCATCAATCGCTTGCGCGAAAGATAAACGTTGGTCAACGCCAGCGCAACGAAAGCCCGATTGGCGTTCTTCGCCAGACCCCGATAGCGCACCTTCGTGAAGCCCCACAGGCGTTTGACAACAGCAAACCCCTGCTCAACGCGAGCACCGATCTTCGACTTGTTGCGATTCTTGCCGCGCGCTACCTTGTCAATTTCGCCCGCCCGACGCGTACGCTGATTGGTGAAGTCGCGTGCCTTGGCGGCCTTGCCACGCATCAGCGCTTTCTGGCTCGCATAGGCGCTATCTCCATAGACGCCTTGCTC
>LFLF01000101.1 GCA_001184395.1 Candidatus Paraburkholderia calva
CGCGTCGCGTGTGCTTGCGGCAAGTCTCGAACCCCGCACCTTGATCCGCGGCCATCGCCAGCGTCTGCTGCTTCATCGTCGTTTGCCTTTCTCCTTGCACGTGCGCTCTATAACACCTGACAAGCACTAATGGTGGACTTAATCAGCGTTGCCTTAGGCAAAATCCCCGCCGCGCGCCGCGCCGATTTCGCCGACCGTCCATCGGACGTGGCATAAAATACGCCCTTTCCCAAACCGGATTACACGGGACGCCATCATGCCGCTCGCCTCCACCCCAGAGATCATCGCCGAATTGAAAGCCGGCAAGATGGTGATCCTCGTCGACGAAGAAGATCGCGAAAACGAGGGCGACCTGATCATGGCCGCCGAATTCATCACGCCGGAAGCGATCAACTTCATGGCGAAATACGGCCGCGGCCTGATTTGCCTGACGCTCACGCAGGAACGCTGCAAGCAGCTCAACCTGCCGCCGATGACCCTGCGCAACGGCACGCAGTACGGCACCGCGTTCACGGTGAGCATCGAGGCGGCCGAAGGCGTGACGACCGGCATCTCCGCCAGCGACCGCGCCCGCACCATTCAGGCGGCAGTCGCGCCTGACGCGCGCGCGGAACACATCGTCCAGCCGGGCCATGTGTTTCCGATCATGGCGAAGCCGGGCGGCGTGCTGGTGCGTGCCGGCCACACGGAAGCCGGCTGCGACCTCGCCGCGCTCGCGGGCCTCACGCCCGCGTCGGTGATCTGTGAAGTGATCCGCGACGACGGGGAAATGGCGCGCCTGCCCGATCTCATCGAGTTCGGCGAACTGCACGGCATCAAGATCGGCACCATCGCCGATCTGATCCACTACCGCAGCCGCACCGAGTCGATCATCGAAAAGGTGGGCGAGCGGACCATGCAGACAGCGCACGGCGCCTTCCGCGCCATCCTCTATCGCGACAAGCCGACGCGTTCGCCGCATATCGCCCTGGTATGCGGCGAGCCGACGCCGGATCGCGAAACGCCGGTGCGCGTGCACGAACCGCTGTCGGTGCTGGATCTGCTGGAAACCGATGCGTCCATGCACTCCTGGACCATCGCGGCCGCGATGAAGGAAATCGCCGCGCGCGATCTCGGCGCCATCATCATGCTCAATTGCGGCGACACGAAGGAACATCTCGTCGAGGTGTTTCAGGCGTTCGACCAGAAGGACAAGGCGGCCGAGTTGCCGCGCCGGCCGATCAACTTCAAGACCTACAGGATCGGCGCGCAGATTCTGCGCGATATCGGTGTCGGCAAGATGCAGGTGCTGTCCAATCCGCGCAAGCTCGGCAGCATGTCGAATTATGGGCTGGAAGTGACGGGCTTCGTGCCCATGCCCGGCTGCCCCGCGACCGAAGCCACCGCCGACACCAGCATCGCCAAGCTGCGCTCGGCCTGAGCGGCGACACGGCCGCGACAAGACAACCCCATTCCAAACCACGGAAATCAATCAATGGAAATCGGACAATATCAGCCGAATCTCGACGGTGACGGTCTGCGCATCGGCATCGTGCAGTCGCGCTTCAACGAACCGGTCTGCAACGGCCTGGCCGATGCGTGCATCGAGGAACTGGAACGCCTCGGCGTGATCGGCGAAGACGTGCTGCTCGTCACCGTGCCGGGCGCGCTGGAAATTCCGCTCGCGCTGCAAAAGCTCGCCAAATCCGGCCAATTCGACGCGCTGATTGCGCTCGGCGCCGTCGTGCGCGGCGAGACGTATCATTTCGAACTCGTGTCGAACGAAAACGGCGCGGGCATTTCGCGCATCGCGCTCGATTTCGGCATCCCGGTCGCCAATGCCGTGCTGACCACCGAAAACGATGAGCAGGCGGTCACGCGCATGACCGAGAAAGGCCGTGACGCGGCACGCGTGGCGGTGGAAATGGCCAACCTGTCGGTCGTGCTCGAGCAGTTGGGCGGCGACGATGAAGACGAGGACCGCGAATGAAGAGCGCACGACGCCGCTCGCGCGAACTGGCGACGCAAGGGCTTTACCAATGGTTGCTGTCGGGTGCGCCCGCCGGCGAAATCGACGCGCAACTGCGCGGCTCGCAGGGCTTCGACAAGGCCGATCAGGAACATCTGGACGCGCTCCTGCATGGCGTGATCAAGGAATCGGACGAATTGTCCGCGGACTTGCAGCCGTGTCTCGACCGTCCGATCGAGCAACTGTCGCCGGTCGAGCGCGCGGTGCTGCTGGTCGCCGCGTTCGAGTTCAAGCATCACATCGACGTGCCGTATCGCGTCGTCATAAACGAAGCGGTCGAACTGACGAAAACCTTCGGCAGCTCGGACGGCTACAAGTACGTGAACGGCGTGCTCGACAAGCTCGCGGTCGCGCTGCGTCCCACCGAAGCGCAGGCGCGCGGCCGTCACTGGATATGAACCATACTTCAGAGCCGTTGATCCGCCTCGCGTCGCGCGTCGATCAGATCGAGCCGTTCTACGTGATGGAGTTGATGAAAGACGCGCAGGCGCTCGAACGCGCCGGGCGGGACGTCATCCACATGAGCATCGGCGAGCCGGATTTCACGGCGCCGGAGCCTGTCACCCGCGCCGCGGCCGACACCCTTACGCGCGGCGTCACGCAGTACACTAACGCGCTCGGCATCACGCCGCTGCGCGAGGCCATCACGCGGCATTATCACGACAGCTTCGGTCTCACGATCGAACTGGAGCGCGTGGTGACGGCGGGCACATCGGCAGCGCTGCTGCTCGCGTGCATGGCGCTGATCGATCACGGCGACGAAGTGCTGATGCCCGACCCCTGCTATCCGTGCAACCGGCATTTCGTGTCGGCGGCAGACGGCAAGCCCGTGCTGATCCCGAGCGGTCCGGACGAGCGTTTTCAAGCTGACGGCGGAGCACGTCGAGGAGCACTGGGGCGCGAAAACGCGCGGCGTACTGCTCGCGCGGCGTACTGCTGGCATCGCCTTCGAATCCGACCGGCACGTCGATCGAACCGGCGGAATTGCATCGCATCGTCGAACGTGTGCGGGCACGCAGCGACTTCACCATCGTCGATGAGATCTATCAGGGCCTGAGCTACGACGCCAAGCCGGTGTCGGCGCTGTCTTTCGACGATGACGTGGCACGGTCAACAGCTTTTCGAAGTACTTCAACATGACCGGCTGGCGGCTCGGCTGGCTGGTCGTGCCGCGCTCGATGATCGGCGCGGTCGAGAAACTCTCGCAGAACCTGTTCATCTGCGCATCGGCGCTGGCGCAGCATGCAGCGCTCGCTCGGCTTCGGCGTGCAGGACGGCGCGTTCTACGTCTATGCCGATACGACCGGCGTGAACCATCCCGCCGTGGGCAACAGCGAAGAACTCTGCCGTTCGATGCTGCACGACTCGGGCGTGGTGCTGGTACCCGGCGAGGACTTCGGCTTTCACGCGAAAGATCGTTATATGCGGCTGTCGTATGCGACCGCCTATCACCGGCTTGAAAAAGCGGTGCAACGGCTCGGCGCTTTGTTCAGCAGATAGATAAAGATAAGCCGCACAAGAAACGACAAGGGCGCCCCTCTCTCTTACCGCTGGCAACGCTAGAAATTTACGCTTGCGCGACGCCTTACGCGCCGAATTCCGCCGAAGCGACATGCTTCGGCGCGCCATCGCCGTTGTCGCCATTGCTCGTGCTCGTGTTGTTGTCCTGCGAGGTCGACTGCTTCGCGTTGTCAATGGTAACGTGCACGCGCTTCTCGCTCGTGTCCTTTTGCGCATCCGCCGAGGTTGAACGCCAGCACCTGCTTCGGCGCGGCTTGCACTGGCGCTTGCGGCACGTTGATCGGCACGTTGCGACCGCGCGCGACATCGCGCAGACAAGCACCTTGGCGCCGTAGCCGTCGTCGACGCTCGTCGAGCCGACATAGTAGCGCAGACCGCCCGCGACCGAACCGTCGCGCGCGATACAGTCCTTCAGCACGAGCGTGCCGACCTTGATGTTGGCGAGCGGATCGAGCGTGGCGTTGGAGCCGCCGAAGTACTAGAACTTGTCCGAATGAATCTTGGACATCACCTGCATCAGGCCTTGTGCGCCCACGCCGCTTTCCGCGTACGGATTGAAGCCAGATTCGATCGCCATCACCGAAAAGAGCAGCATCGGATCGAAACCGACTTCGCGTCCCGTCGTGTCGAAGGCAGTGCGCACGAGCGCACTGACCGGCTCCTGTGCCACGCGATAACGGCGCGCGATGAAGCTGGCCACGAGCTGCTGTTCGCGGGTGGAAATGAGCACACGGTCGTCGCGCGCATCGGTGACGACGCGCAGCTAAGGAATCGCACTGGCGAGCATGCCGATGAACGGCATGGTGCGCAGATCGAGCCCGTTGGGCGAAACAGCGAGGCTGATGCCGCCCGTCAGTTGATACGTGCTGCCGTCGTCGCTGGCGGCGGCGCCGAGCGAAGGCGCGACGGCGGCAGGCGCCTTTGGCGGGACTTGCCGAAGCGAAGCTGGTGGGCAGCACCGGATCGGCCGGACGGGGATGCACCGCCGAGAACGGCGGCAAGGGCTGGCCCGCGAGCAGACGCACCGGACCCGCCTGAACGGCGGCGGACACGAAAGGCATGACACTTGCGGCAAGCGTGGTGCGCCACAACGGCAGCAACCAGAGCGCGAGTGCCGACAACACGGCGGCACAGTCTGTTAGACTGAGTAAATGCTGACTCAAACGGCGTCCGCGACGCAGCGCGGTGCGAATGATCTGCGCTGCGCGGCTCTCGGGGTCCGGTATTACTGAAACTGAAGCGTTCATCGATGCTCCCAATGTTGCATGATTAACGCAGACGAATACGAATTAAGCACATATTCTATTCAACGCGTAAATCAGATACCGCTCGCTTGAAGCAAGCGTAAGCGGCATCGGGGATACGGCAGAGCCGTCAGAGAAACCGATCCGGCAGACAAAACCCGGAACTGCGCGGCACAAAAACATGCCCCAAGTGCGCAGATGGCTTCCCACGCGAAAAACCAACGCTGAAAAACGCCGGTCACGACAACCAACAACCATGTGTCGCCGGGTAGATTCGGCGCAGGCGACGCATGGGCGTCTGAAGAAATACCTGAGGCAGTGGTAAAAAGTTGCAAAACCTGCAATGGATATAGAGGGATTCTAGCAGGGTTTAATGATCCGTCAATGCTATAGCTAGCCGTTCAATTACTTACAGTTATATCAATGGGCATTTTGGCGAGTTGGAACCCCTTCCGGAAGGCTTTGCCAGCAGATTGGGCTGAATATCATGAAACGCACGACGCATACGTATGTAAAATCAACAATCGCTAAACACGCAGCTTATCGCTCTTATCGACGTTGTCGTCAACGTGCCCTCGAGTCTCCTTCCGACCATCGATGAAATATAAAGATCTGCGCGACTTCACCGCCCTTCTCGAAGCGCTCGGTGAGCTGTGCCGCATTCGGCAGCCCGTTTCTCCCGTCCTCGAAATCACCGAACTGTCCGATCGCGTGCTGCGCGCGGGCGGACCGGCGCTGCTGTTCGAGCAGCCCACCGGCCACGACATGCCGGTGCTCGCCAACTTGTTCGGGACAACGCGGCGCGTGGCGCTCGGCATGGGCATCGAAACCGAAGCACAGACCGGCTCTGATGTCAGCCTCGGCAGCGATACGGCCGCGCTGGGCTCGCTGCGCGATGTCGGCCGGCTCCTGTCCGCGCTCAAGGAACCCGAACCGCCGAAGGGCCTGAAGGACGCCGGCAAACTGCTGTCGCTTACCAAGGCCGTATGGGACATGGCGCCCAAGTCGGTGAACGCGCCGCCTTGCCAGGAAATCGTGTGGGAAGGCAAAGACGTCGATCTGAATCGCTTGCCGATTCAAACTTGCTGGCCAGGCGATGCCGGCCCGCTGCTGACATGGGGCCTCACTGTTACGCGCGGTCCGAACAAGTCACGCCAGAATCTCGGCATCTACCGGCAGCAGCTGATCGGGCGCAACAAGCTCATCATGCGCTGGCTCGCGCATCGCGGCGGCGCGCTCGATTTTCGCGAGTTCGCGCTGGCGAATCCGGGCAAACCGTATCCGGTGGCTGTGGTGCTCGGCGCCGATCCCGCGACCATCCTCGGCGCGGTGACGCCGGTGCCCGATTCGCTGTCCGAATATCAGTTCGCCGGTTTGCTGCGCGGCTCGCGCACCGAACTCGCCAAGTGCGTGACGCCGGGCGTCGGTACGTTGCAAGTACCCGCGCGTGCGGAGATCGTGTTTGAAGGCTTCATTTATCCGCAAGACGGCACGCCGCCGCCCGCGCCTGAAGGCGTGCCGCCGCGTCCGTCGGCGGGCGCGGCGGCACAGTACGAACATGCGCTCGAAGGCCCCTACGGCGATCACACCGGTTACTACAACGAGCAGGAGTGGTTTCCGGTATTCACCGTCGAGCGCATCACGATGCGCCGTGACGCATTGTTCCATTCGACCTACACCGGCAAGCCGCCCGACGAACCCGCCGTGCTCGGTGTCGCGCTGAACGAAGTGTTCGTGCCGCTCTTGCAGAAGCAGTTCACCGAGATCACCGACTTCTATCTGCCACCAGAAGGATGCAGTTACCGGATGGCCATCGTGCAGATGAAGAAGAGCTATCCCGGCCACGCCAAGCGTGTGATGTTCGGCCTGTGGAGCTTCCTGCGCCAGTTCATGTACACGAAGTTCATCGTCGTCGTGGATAAAGACGTCAACGTGCGCGACTGGAAGGAAGTGATCTGGGCGATCACCACGCGCGTCGATCCCACGCGCGACACGGTGATGGTCGACAGCACGCCCATCGACTATCTCGACTTCGCCTCGCCCGTGGAGGGACTCGGCTCGAAGATGGGACTCGACGCCACCAACAAGTGGCCCGGCGAGACGTCGCGCGAATGGGGCTGCCCGATCGTCATGGATGCGGCGGTCAAGCGTCGCGTCGATGCGCTCTGGACCGAAATCGGACTGGATAAAAAATGATCGCAGCGACGCTCTATCGCGGTGACGTCATCGAGAACACGCACACGGCGCACGTCGCCGTCGTCGATGCGAATGGCGCGCTTCTGCATTCCTTCGGCGATCCATATCGCGTGACCTTGCCGCGCTCGGCCGCGAAGCCCGCGCAGGCGCTCGCGGTCATCGAAACGGGCGCGCTGGAACGCTTCGGTTTCGATGAAGCCGATCTCGCGCTCATGTGCGCGTCGCACAGCAGCGAGCCGCGTCATATCGAACGCGCCCGCGCGATGCTCGCGAAGTCGCAGGCGAGCGAAAGCGATCTGCGGTGCGGCGGCCATCCGCCGATCTCGGATGCGGTGTATCGCGAATGGATCAAACGCGGTTTCACGCCGACCGCCGTGTGCAGCAACTGCTCGGGCAAGCACGCCGGCATGCTCGCGGGCGCGCACGCGATGGGCGCGGCGCGACTCAATTACCACTTGCCCGATCATCCGCTGCAACGGCACGTCAAACGCGTGATGGCGCAAATCGTCGATCTGAACGAAGACGACGTGCAATGGGCCATCGACGGCTGCAATCTGCCGACGCCCGCCTTCCCGCTCAACCGTCTCGCGCGGCTGTTCGCGAAGCTCGCCGCCGCGCCGCAAAGCTCCCCGCTCGCGCGCATCTATCGCGCGATGACGGCGCATCCTGAACTCGTCGCGGGCGATGGACGTTTCTGCACGCTGCTGATGCAGGCGTTCGGCGGCGCGCTCGTCGGCAAAACCGGCGCAGACGCGAGCTATGCGATCGGCGTGCGCCGTCCCGAAGGCGTGATCGGCATCGCGGTGAAGGTGGAGGACGGCACGACCCCGGTGCTCAATGCCGTCGTCGGCCATGTGCTCGACCTACTCGGCATCGGCACGCAGCAACAACGGCGCGCACTCGATGCGTTCCGCAACCCGGTCGTGCGCAACACCATGGGCATTCCCACTGGCCGGCTCGACGTGAGTCTCGCGCTGACCCAACCATAAACAAGCCTGTAAAGAAGAGGCACGCGTGGTCCCTGCTTCGTACGGCTTTTTTCTGTCGCTGCCGTTGTGTCTCGATATCGGGATCGCCAATGTCGCGATCATTTCGCTGGCGTTATCGCACGGTTTCAAGCCGGGATTCGTGCTCGGGCTCGGCACCTGTTTCGGCGACCTGTTCTATGCGGCGCTCGCGCTGGCGGGCATGTCGGTGCTGCTGCAATTCACGCCGGTGCGCTGGTTGTGTGGATCGGCGGTGCGATCGTGCTGATCTTCCTCACCAGGAAGATGGCGCGCGAGGCGCTCTACCCCGCGTCCGCGCCGCCTGTCGAAAGCGAAGCCGGTGCGGGTGCACCGCGTCAAAGCCATTTAAAGAGCTTCGTGCGCGAATGTCTGCTCGCGGTGTCGTCGCCGAGCGCGATGCTGTGGTTCGCGGCCGTCGGCCCCGACGAGCCCGATTCCCAGCACCGCGTTCACCAAAAGAGGACTGATCTTTTTCACTTTCATTCTCCTCGCCGATTCCGGCCGGTCCATCCGGCACGAACGACGACATGCTTTGAATCTAACGAAAAAGCACAGTCGTTGCAGGCGCCATTTGTTGCAAATTGCAAGTTCCTTAACGCGGCGGCATAAATGAAAGAAAACCGCCGAGCGGCGAAATTGCCGTGTTGCCGGATTTATGCGCCGATTGCGCGTCGAGCCCTGAACACACCTCGCTCGCCGAGCGCGAGACGTAACGTAAATTTACAAATCAAACTAAAAATCCGTGCGATGCGCGCGGCAGGGTTTTTAACGATTCGATTAACTTCGCGCGATCATCGACGCGAGGGTCTCATCGCATCGGTTATCAACCGACTTTCACGTAGGCAAATTCGCGGGTGACATGGGGCAGTACATACGCACCGCCGATCACCACGCGCGGCGTGAGAACCTTTTTCTGATCCCACCAGCGCCGCCGCTGGGCCTGGCTCAAGAATCGCAGATGCTTCCGGTAGAGAAAATGCTCATGGCAACCTCCGAACGTAGCGTATGAAACCCGTATGAAGCCCTTGGAAAGCGGTATCATGACGATTATCGGTTTTCCAGTCGATTTTCCAGTCGAATCCGCTGCCGGGATCATATGCATTCAACCACATTCGCGGAATCGGCTGCCGGAATAGGCATCATCGGCAACCCCGCTGAGCGGCAGCAATCGTGAATGCCACCGTATTTCGCTATTCGTCGTCCTTCTCGTTACTTTTTTCGTTGCTCTTGACCGTTTGCGCGGTTCCGGCGCGGCGCTTATTCGCCTGCGTCTTGTGGCAACTCTTCACTTCACTCGTTTCTTTTCCATGTTCCTATCCTGCCAGTTTTGCGCGATTTGCGCGCTTTCTTCCCGTCTCAAAATAGCAACACCGTAGCATCGAAACATCTGCAGAATGCGCCAGGGTGTGCTTGTGGGCGACTTTCGCTCTGCTTACACCACGCCGTCCGCCAAACGCTCGCGCCTTGTGCGTCTGGGTTCCCAAGCGAATTCAAAGGCGTGTTATGGTGATGTTTGGCGTCCCATCTGCCGAGCGGATAGGCGGGGATTCACAGCGCCGACACAAGAGAAATCGCGGCGTCCGGCCTCGGGCGTGTCGCGCGTGACCGCGAACGTCGCGCGCACAGCGATGGCTTTGACATGCGTTCCGTCACGAGAAAGAACAATGATCAAGGTCAGCACATCCGATTGCGCGGCTCGCGTGGCCGCTTCCGTCGAGAGCCTGGCGGCATGTCCGCTCGGCCGCTCGCCACGGTTCGCTTCCACCGCTAACGCGTCATCCCTGCCTTTTTCGTTTTACCGACCCAGGTGCGGCCCACGCTGCGTCAGCATTCAAGAGGACCCGAGATGTTCGGCGACGTCGCCCGTTTTCTGCTCAATACCTTGTTCACCCTGTTCGGCGCGGCGCTCCTGCTGCGCGCCTGGATACAGGTCGTTCGCATGCCGCCGTACAACCCGGTCTCCAACGCCGTAATGCAGGCCACTAACTGGATCGTGCTACCGCTGCGCAAAATCCTGCCGGGCGGCAAGATCGACTGGGCGAGCCTCTTGGCCGCATACATATCAGCGATGGTGTATATCATGCTGATGATTGTGCTCGCCGGCGTCGATCCGACGCTCATGCTGCCGATGCTGTTCCTCGTCGCGCTGCTGACGGTGGTGAAGTGGGCGCTCAACCTGATCATCTGGGTAACGATCCTGATGGCACTGCTGTCGTGGCTCAATCCGCAATCGCCTGCAATGCCGCTACTCTATCAGATCACCGCGCCGTTTCTCGATCCCATGCGCCACATTTTGCCGAGCCTGGGCGGCATCGATCTGTCGCCGATCCTGTTGTTCGTGATCGTGCAGGTGCTGTTGATGGTGGTGACGCGCTTTGCGGTGCAGATGAAGCTGTTCGGTATCTGAGTCGGGCGGCACGGATCTAGGGCACTGGCCAAAGCCGTGTGGCTGCGACCGGCGGCCCGCTCATCTCGCCTCCCTACCAACCGCGCCGCGGAATCACCCGGACGTTCCAGCCTGCCGTCGCAGCCTCGCGCGGCTCTACGTAGGCGTGTCTTCTCGATAAAAGATCGAACGTGTACATACCAGTCCGAGTATAGCGCACCCAGACGGCCGAACACGCGCTTGAATTGCACGAGCGGAAACGATCGGACGGACGCGAAGTCGGTATCCATCTTCGCGAGCACCACGGCCAGCTCGGGCGTCTCCGCCTGAAACTCCAGCCGGTCCTCGTAGCCGATCATGGTCGCCAGAGGCTTTGTTGCACGACCCTTCGCCGCATCCGCGAGCAAACAGGCGGGCTTACCTACGCCGCTTTTGAGATACCGGTCCACCGCATCGTTCGCGCGTTCGACGCTGCCGACTTTCTGGATCAGACGGTTGGCCGATCGCAATTGATCGGCCGGCGCCAAGCGCGTCAGTTCATCGGTCAGCTCTGTCAGATTCGATGTACCGAAGTGCTGCTCCAACCGCCGGGCCGCATCTTCGCTCTCCAATGAGCGTTTCATCGATTGCACGTCATTCGACATGGCGTTGACGACCGCCTGCACTTGGGCAGGCGTTTCGCCTTTGAACTTTTCTTGCAAAGCGAGCGCCGCCGATTTCTAATCCGTGTTTTCCGTCGCTACCGAAATGGCGTAAGCGAACAGACCGAAAAAGATGATCTGGAAAAGGAAATCGACAAGCATCAACAGAAAGACATTGTCTTGTTGCGTGGGCGTTTTCATTACGTCGCTCGGGTCGTACGATCAAGCCACATTTGCATGAGGCGCATATGCGCTGTTCAGGGTCGGAGCGATCTGAATGGCCGCACCGTGCCGGATAGCGCGGCGGTGAGCGCCGGTTGCTGCTCGACGCGCGACGCCGTGCGGTCGAGAGCGGTGATAAGCCAGTCGATGTGACCGTTCAGCGTGTCGATCTGCTGCTTCGTCTCGACCTGCGCGCTTCTGCTCACGGATGCGATGCCCTTCGCCGTCTCGTCGGTGATGCACGCCGACGCATCGTGGAACTGCGCCAGCGCCTTTACTTCCACTTCGCCCGTGGTCCGCATGAGCTGGTCTGCGAACCTCTTGACGATCGGCTCGAGGGCCGGCGCGCTGTCCCGCGCGTGCGCCACGGCGAGCTTCTCTTCGAGTTCGCCGAACTTGCGCGTGAATAGGGTGACCGCGCGTGAAAGCGTCTGCAGATCGGTCTTGACGGCGGAGGTGTCGACGCTCAGATTTAGTTCGGCGAGTGCGGCAAGTGCCGTACGCATCAACTCCTGGCTCGCCTGCGCTATCGTGTTGAGGTTGTCGATGTGCCACTTGCTCGATGCGTCCAGCGCCTGCTTCAGGGTGCGCAGCGCTTCCTCGGTGGTGAGGCGGCCATATTGGGACACTTCCGTGGCGAAAGCCTTGAGGCCCGCGCTCAACTCACTCACCTGCCGATCGAAATGCTCTACGTGAGACGCCATCGCCACCGATTCGACGACCTCGCCGAAGCGCTCGACGGACTGGCTCGTCTGCTCCGAAATCTTGGTAATGGACTTGGAGAACAGCGTCGTGGCCGAGCGCATGCTCGTCGTGCATTCATCGAACGTGGATTCGACCACGGCGCGCATGCGATCCTGCAACGACTGCGACAGACCTTCGAAGCTCGCCGCCGACGCTTCAACTTTCGACACGACACCATCGATGCGCTGCACGTACTCCGCGATCATCTCGCTCAGGTCTTTGGCGTTCAGCGACTCGACGCGAGCAGTCAGGACCAGGCGGAACACCAGCGCCAGACCGGTCGCGAGCAGGTCGACGCCGAATTGCGCGATCAGACCGCTCATGTCCTTCTCGATGCCGAACAGCCACACGCGCATCACGCTGCCCGCAAGCGAAAGGATCGTGACGATAAAGCCGAAGTAGTAGACGCTATCGATGGCTGTATGGCTAAGACTCGTGCCACCGACACGGTACAGCACCGAGAAATACATGCACAGCGGCACGAGTTCGACGCCAAGCACGAACGGAACCGGCAAATGCAGTCACGGAAGCCAACACGCCAAATGCCGCCAGTGTCATCATGACGATGAACACGCGGTTGATATTGAGTTGCATGGTTTATCCCGGCAAGTTGGAGGGGACCAGTTTCGCGTCCGGACCGTCGTCGTCGCCGAAGAACCAGGTCCAAAAGGTGTCGCGGCATCGCCCGACCTCGGCGAACACGTCACCGCGCGGGATGATGTCGAGTTCGACGCTGACGTTATGGAACGTCGACCGCGCCACCGCCGCGTCGCGCGATTCCTTGAACGTCCTGATGGCCTGACTGCCGCCCGCGTAGCGATAAAGCGAGAAACGGTCGGTGTACTCCATCAGATCGGAGAAGATCACCAGGTTGTGCTTCCGCCAGATCGCAGGTAATCGGACAAGGACAAGTCGATCAGCGACTGAGCGATCGGAGATTCCTTCGAGCCTTTGATCGGCGCCGTCACGATCGCCTGCAGCGGCTTCTTGAACTTCGTCACGTAATGACGCTCGAGCATGCGCGTGCTTTCCTTCAACTCGTTGCCGGTGCGCCGAGGCGTGCAATATGCGAAAGCGGGAACGAGGTTTTTCTTCGACAGATCACTCACCGTGAACACCGAGACGAGGTCGGCATCGTGCACCTTGTGCTCCACCGTGTCCTCCACGCGCTCGATGATTACGGCGCGCGTTTGCGCGGCCACCTCGTCGCTCGTATCGAGCACGGACACAGTCTTGCCCTGCACGTCGGGTCCGCATCCGAGGACATCCACGGGCGCGGGCTTATTCATGTGCGCCGCGCCGAGGATACCGACTAGCACGACGCCACTCAGCGCCGCGGCAATGTAAGCGGTGAAGGTCTTGTTCATGCCTGCGCACTCACGATCGTGGACACAGGCATGGTCCGGTTGCGCGTTTTCGATATTCCTTTGCGCTTCCCTCATGATGTCGGCGACGAATTCGTTATGCACGCGGCCTTGCTGATCGCGCCCTTCGTTTTCCAGATCACACATGCCGTCGTTCAGCGCCGACAGATACATGCAATTTTACTGGTCATGCTGCTGCTCGGAGGCTTCGACCTGCGACATGAGCACGCCGCTGTCCTAGTGTTCGTACTAAGCGATCAAATCGGGCGTTTCCGCGAAGTATTCAGGTCAGATGCGGGAATCGGCCGGATCGAAACATTTTTCTAGCGATACACATTCAGCACGAGCGCGAAATCGCGCTGAAGCTGAGACAGATACGCCTTTAATGAAGCGATATCGACATAGATGCCGTTTTTGATTTGATCGAGGCGCGCCTTGGTGCTTAGCATCTGCGTTTTGGCCGCGGCCATGTCGGTAATATGCCGCTGAATCGCGCCGACCACGTTCAGCCACACGACGTCCAGTTCGGAATCGAACTTTTTACTCGCTTCGGCGGAAAGACGATCGCGTTTGCCGTGGCCGGGATGGCGGTCGTCGCAGGCGTAGCCTTTCCAGAACGCAATCGCACTCAGCACGAGGCAAATGAAGAACAGCACGAAGCTCATCAGATCGTTCGAGGGCAAGCGGCCGGTGAACACGGCCGGTGAACACATAGCCCGCTACGCTCATCGCGCGCCTGAAGGCCGCGCCGGCTTCGACGAGGTCCGAGGGATCGACGAGCAACTGGTACTCGCTGCGATACGCCGAAAAAATCGCGTTGAAGTAGATCGCCACGAAAACCGCGACGATCAGCGCATTCCAGCCGCCACCTTGCAGACACCGGCGGAGAGGTTCTTGTAACGGAACGCCATGCCCATTCCGAACGCAATCGACAAATTCACGATTGACACGAGAAACGCCACGAAAGCGCCGCCGAGCAGCCCTTGGGCATTCTCGTAAAGAACCGCGTTGCAGATCGTCTCCCCCCCAGGATGAACGGTACCAGCCAGAGAAACGGCAACATCAGATTCTCGGGTAACTCGCCTTCTCGGAGATCTTGTTGAGCGCGATAAGCCTTCAATTCCGCTTCGCGCTGCAGTTGATCTTCATGCAGCTTGATCAGCACCGGCCGTTACTGCTCGCGTGTGTGCGACACGGTTTCGGCCAGCGGGCGGTCATTGAGCAGCGTTTCACAGTTCAACGACGTGTGACTCAACGCGTCGTTGACTTCGCCCAGCGCCTTGATCTTTGACACCTGCTTTTTAATGTAGTCCGCGTAATCGCTTGCCGCAAATCGCAGCGTATCGGACTGGAGCTGCGTCTCATAGGTGTGGAGTGATTGCGCCGATGCAGGCAGCAAGGACTTCGCGCCCTGCTCTATCCCTTTTTAGCGTAATAGTCCTGTTTTTTCGACCCACTGTCGTCCATGATCCCGCTCTCATCGCTCTCGTTGTATGGATTCGGTTACTTAATGTAACAATTTGTGACGAATCTTAAATACAACTGTCAGACGTGAAAGCGGCCTTGCCTACACATAAAGAGATCATTCGCTTCAAAGACTTGCATGTTCGCTCGACGAGGTCGGATGAGCGCTGCCCGTGAACGACATTGCGCTTTGGAGCGCTCGCCCATTAGAATATAGGGCTGTCACGGGCGTCGGAATCACGGGCGTCGGAATCACGGGCGTCGGAATCACGGGCGTCGGAATCACGGGCGTCGGAATCACGGGCGTCGGAATAACGGGCGTCGGAATAAGGGGCGTCGGAATCACGGGCGTCGGAAGCAAGAGCGTCGGA
>LFLF01000102.1 GCA_001184395.1 Candidatus Paraburkholderia calva
GTGGTCGGGGCTCGTTCTGTCGGGCAATCCGTACGACGGCCACACGCTGGCCGAGGCCTTGGAACAGGCCGCGATCCTGAGGATGTGCAGCCGGAGATTGCCATCGTTGACCGCGACTACAAAGGCGTTGCGGTGCAGGCGTGATGATCTATCACCCGGGCTGCGGCGCGGTATCACACGCGGGTTGCGCGCAATGGTCCGAAGGCGTAGTGCGATCGAGCCTACCATCGGGCACATGAAAGCGGATGGCAAGCTCGACCGGAACTGGCTAAAGGGTGCGCGCGGCGACGCAATTCACGCGGTGCTGTGCCGTGCAGGCCACAATCTGCGCATGATCCTCCGGAAACTGCGGCTTTTTACGTCCTTGTTCTCGTCGCTTTGCTGAGTCGCCTGGTTGGGGAGTTACTTGCGGCATGAGTGCCGGCGGCGCCTTAATAGGATTATTCAGGGCCGGTGAAGTAAACGCACTGTGTAATCGAAACGGTGTGGATCGCGGCGCGCGCCGCCGTCCACATACGCAGCGCAGCCGCATCTGCGTGACTTCGCCGCGCATCGTATGCGCAATCTCTTTTTCGGCTCCTATCTTTAAAGGACGTTCGCCTTGGCTACGCTCATCTGCGGCTCGCTCGCCTACGACAACATCATGACCTTCCAAGGCCGGTTCGGTGATCACATCCTGCCGGACCATGTGCATATGCTGAACATCAGCTTCCTTGTGCCGACCATGCGCCGCAATTTCGGCGGCTGCGCGGGCAATATCGCGTACTCACTCAAGCTGCTCGGCGGCGAGGCGAAGATCATGGCCACGCTCGGCGACGCGGACGCGCAGCTCTACATCGACCGTCTGGATGCGCTCGGTTTGTCGAAGGAATACGTGCGCGTGCTGCCAGATCAGCACTCGGCGCAATGCTTCATCACCACCGACCTCGCGAACAATCAGATCACCGCATTCCACCCCGGCGCGATGATGGATTCGCACCTCAACCGCGCCGACGAAACGCGCGGCATCTCGCTCGGCATCGTCGCGCCGGACGGGGCACAGGGTATGCGTAATCACGCGGAAGGGCTTGCGAAGGCAGGCGTGCCGTTTGTCTTCGATCCGGGTCAGGGCCTGCCAATTCTCGAAGGTGTTGAGCTTTGTCGCATGATTGAACTTGCCACTTACGTGGCAGTCAACGATTACGAAGCCAAGTTTTTGAGCAACAAGACCGGATGGTCGATCGAAGACATCATGAGCCGCGTGCAGGCGATCGTGATCACGCGTGGCGAACACGGCGCACAAATCTATCATGAAGATGGCGTGCTGGAGATTCCGGCCGTGAAGGCGCAGCAGGTGGTCGATCCGACCGGTTGCGGCGACGCGTTCCGCGGTGGCCTTCTCTACGGTATCGAAAACGAGCTTGGCTGGGAAAAGACAGGGCGTCTCGCGAGCCTGATGGGCGCATTGAAAATCGAACATCAAGGTCCGCAAACTTACGCGCCGACGCGCGCCGACATTGAACAGCGTTATCTGCAGGCTTTCGGTAGCGGCCTGTTGTGATTGATTTGGAGTAAAGGAATGAAAACGGTAAGTCCGATTAGTCGTTTGATGCTGGCAGCAGTGCTCGCCGGATCGCTGGCCATGATGGGCTGCGCGTATAACAGCAGTTCGCCCGACGTCTACAGGTCGTCGCAGGCGCAGCGCGCGGAAACCGTGCGCATGGCGACCGTCGAAAGCGTGCGCGGCGTGAAGATCAGCAGCAACAACGGCCAGCCGAGCGGTCTCGGCGCGGTCGGCGGCGGCGCGCTGGGCGGCGTCGCGGCGGCGAGCGCGATCGGCGGCGGCAACGGCTCGATCATCGCGGGCATAATCGGTGGTCTGGCGGGCGCGGTCGCGGGTAACGCGGTCGAGAATAACGTCGCGACGAAAAACGGCCTCGAGATCACCGTGCGCCTCGACAACGGCGACTTGCGCGCGATCACGCAGACGTCGAACGACGAAGTGTTTAAGGTGGGCGAACGCGTTCGTCTGCTGTCGAGTGGCGGCGTGACCCGCGTGACGCACTGATCTCGGTCTGAACGATGGCGCGGCGTTCGACACGCAGCGCCCGATAGTTCAGAACAAAGCGCATGCTTCGAAAGAGGCATGCGCTTTTTCTTTGCCGGTCACCTCAGACGAGCGCGCGACAAAGTTCGTTGGCCCAACGAAAAACCCGCCGCCGGGTCGCCCCGACGACGGGTGTGGCCGGGTAGGCCTACCCGGTCTGAAGGCACATCGGTGTGTGCCATGGTCCTGCGGACTCCACCTTGCTTGACCCTTGCTCGACTTATGGACGGCTGCCCGTCGGGAACGGCCATGCCACCGCCGGATTCAACACCGTCTTGACCGCAACGACCGGAGCCGGAGCAGGTGTCGATACGGTCGTTGCCGTCGTGGCCGTAGTGGCAGCCGAAGCCTTCTTCGCGGCAGCCTTCTTGGCCGGAGCTTTTTTCGCTGCGGCTTTCTTGGCTGCGGGGGCAGGGGCGGCAGCAGTTTTGGCAGCGGGAGCCTTTTTGGCCGCAGCCTTTTTCGCGGGCGCCTTCTTGGCCGCTACTTTCTTCGCCGCAGCCTTCTTCGCAGGCGCCTTCTTGGCCGCTACTTTCTTCGCCGCAGCCTTCTTCGCAGGCGCCTTCTTGGCCGCTACTTTCTTCGCCGCAGCCTTCTTCGCAGGCGCCTTCTTAACGGCGATCTTCTTCGCGGCTACTTTCTTTGCCGGCGCAGCCTTCTTGGCGGTGAATTTCTTAGCTGCAGCCTTCTTCGCTGCGGTTTTTTTCTTGGCAACTGCCATGATTTTCTCCTTCAGATTTTCAGATGAGAGTCAGTTCAAACAACACCCTTCGTCAAAACCCGCTTCCCACACGTCGCCTTCTCACGGCGCGTGCTACGAAGCGGATTATTCATCGGCGTACGCGCGTCCTGCCCGCTTACGCTAATGAATACGGCAAAACGCGCCGTGCCCCGAGGCACCGCGCGCCAAATTAAGTCGGCTCCGCGTATTCGCGGCGCCGGCCATCGCTTGATCGAGCCAGCGAGCTTGCCGCTGGCATTTTCCGGGGGAAGTTTGCCCATCCCATTGAAGGGATCGCAAATGGCCTGTCTTCTGTTCGGGCCGTTGGACGGCGCGTGAAGCCAGTAGGCGCACTTTGCATCAGGCGACCGTAAACCTTGTTGGTCAGGCGCGCGTGAGCGACACGCGCCCGATCCATCCCAACGATTTCGTCTGCAACACGTCCTGGAGTTTTTGTTTTTGTTATTCCCAGGTCAGCGCGCCGCCGGTTTGATAATCAATCACGCGTGTCTCGAAGAAGTTGCGTTCCTTCTTCAAGTCGATCATTTCGCTCATCCACGGGAACGGGTTTTCCTCGTTCGGGAAGAGCGGGTCGAGCCCGATCTGCTGGCAACGCCGGTTGCAGATGAAGCGCAAGTAGCTCTTGAACATCGACGCATTCAGGCTGAGCACCCCACGCGGCATGGTGTCTTCAGCGTACTTGTATTCAAGATCGACCGCCTGCTTGAAGAGTTCGCGGATCTCGGCCTTGAATTCGGCGGTCCACAGTTGCGGCTCTTCCAGCTTGATCTGGTTGATGAGGTCGATGCCGAAATTGCAGTGCATCGATTCGTCGCGGAGAATGTACTGATACTGCTCCGCGGCGCCCGTCATCTTGTTCTGGCGACCCAGCGCCAGAATTTGCGTGAAGCCCACATAGAAGAACAGACCTTCCATGATGCAGGCAAACACGATCAACGACTTTAGCAATTTCTGGTCCGCTTCCAGCGTGCCGGTCACGAAAGCCGGGTCGGTCAGCGTCTGGATGAACGGAATGAGGAACTCGTCCTTGTCGCGGATCGACTTGACCTCATGGTACGCGTTGAAGATCTCGCTCTCGTCGAGGCCCAGCGATTCGACGATGTACTGGTACGCGTGCGTGTGGATCGCCTCTTCGAACGCCTGGCGCAGCAGGAACTGGCGGCACTCCGGAGCGGTGATGTGACGGTACGTGCCGAGCACGATGTTGTTCGCGGCGAGCGAGTCGGCCGTGACGAAGAAGCCGAGGTTGCGCTTGACGATGCGGCGCTCGTCGTCCGAGAGACCGTTCGGGTCTTTCCACAGGGCGATGTCTCGCGACATATTCACTTCCTGCGGCATCCAGTGATTCGCGCAGCCGGCAAGGTATTTCTCCCACGCCCACTTGTATTTGAACGGGACCAGCTGATTGACGTCGGTCTGGCCGTTGATGATGCGCTTGTCGGCGACATTGACACGTGCCGCACTCTGCGCGGCGATGGCGCCGGCAGAAGGTGTGGCGGCTGCGGGCGAGACGAAACCATCCGAGAAGATGTTCGTGGAGTTCGCCTGAGCAGTCTGATGGGCAGCTTGAGTTGCGGCTTGATGAGCTTGGGCAACTTGCGCTGCACCTTGCGTACCGAAAGTCGAGCCTTGAGCGTGACGCAACGGGTTGTGTTGCGAAGCGCTCGAGGAAGCTACGGCAGTGGTCTCGTCATCCCAGTTAACCATAAATTCTCACCATCAATTTAGATCGGTTTGTACCATCTTTGCATGAGCGATAAAAGAGTTTGCTCATGAAAAAATCTCGTTTTGACGCGTTTTAGTTTCGGCGTTGCTACCTGCATACAACACTTGAACCTTTGCATCGTGAGTGAAGCGTGATGCGATGAGTCGATGAGCATGTGTGAAGCGGCCCTCATCGTGTGCATTCGACGACCTGATGCGATCTTCGAAGGTTCTTCATCGAAGTTCTGAGAGCCTTGTGCCATAAGGCTTTGCGGCCGATGCCCCAAAGTGCTTCGCGACAGGTTCGCGATGTTCGCCGCCGCTTGCGCGAGGCTGCTGCACGATGCGTCGTGGCGCTGATGCGTTGTTGCTGCATCACGTCGCTTCGATCATCGCGTGGTGTGTGTCACGATCGATACACCGCGATGCGAACGACACCGATCTTCAACCCGACTCGATGTGCTTCGCTCGTCATGTTCATGCCATTCGACGAGTACGATGAACACAACCTCGCATGATCGAAAAACACGTTCGGGCGCGCCTGGTTCGAGGCTTCCGAAAGCGTATCGCACGCTCTTACATCGTTGCCGAAGTTTAGCATTGGCAGTCTCGCATTTCCACAATATCTTGTGATTGACCTTCTACCCGATACAACCTATAGCGCCTTCCGCCAAAGCCGATTTTCCCTCGAAAACACGCCGTCATGGGCTCATCGGCCGTGCAAAGGGTCCAGCAGCGTGCGCAGGTTGTTGTGATCGATCTCGTGCATGAGCGCGAGCAGCACACCGAGCTTGCCTTGTGGAAAACCCTCACGCACGAACCATGCGAGGTAGTGACCGGGCAGGTCGGCGAGCACGCGGTCCTTGTACTTGCCGTAGGGCATCGTCATCGTGACGAAGCGTTGCAGATCGTGCGGGTCCATCGTGATTTCGTTCCCCGTTTGTGTGCCGTGATGCGCGCGAATGCGTGCGAGACGCTCGTCGCGTGTTGCGTATCGATGCCATATGTTGCGTATCGATGCCATAATTACGGCCAAGACCCAACGCGATTCGCCATGCCGCTTGCCATCAAAGCCTTCATTGCCCCTCTCATCGTCGCGTGCGCGATGTTTTCATGGAAAGCGTCGACGCCAACGTGATCGTCACGGCGATTCCCGAAATGGCGCGCGCCTTCGGTCAAGATCCGTCACACTCAAGGTTGCCGTCACGAGCTACATGCTCGGACTCGGTGTGTTCATTCCGATTTGCGGCTGGTTGGCGGACCGCTTCGGCGCGCGCACGGTGTTCCGCACGGCGATCGGCATCTTCGTGGTCGGCTCACTGCTGTGCGCGGCGGCGACGTCGCTCGGGCCGTTCACCGTCGCGCGCTTCTTCAGGGCGTAGGCGGCGCGATGATGGTGCCGGTGGGCCGCATCATCATCTTCCGCTCGGTGCGGCGCTCGGACTTCATCCGTGCAATGAACTATCTCGCGCTGCCAGCAATGTTCGGCTCAGCCGTGGGTCCACTGGTCCACTGTTCGGCGGCTTCATCACGACGTATCTGCGCTGGCGTCTGATCTTTTTCATCAACGTGCCGATCGGCATCTTCGGTATCTATCTGACCAACCACTATATCGCCAATTCGCGCGAAGAGCATCCGGGGCCGCTCGACTGGTTCGGCTTCGTGCTCTCTTCCAGCGCGGGCGTGCTGTTGTTGCTCGGGCTCTCGCTCGTCTGCGGCGAACTCGTGTCGGAGCGCACGGCATACGCGATGGTCGCGGGTGGCGCGTTGATGGTCGCGATCTACGTGCGGCATGCGCGGCGCGCGTTACGCGCCGTTACTCGATCGGCGCTTCTTCCGCGTGCCGACGTTTCAGGCCAGCGTGCGTGCTCGGCGGGTCGATGTTCCGTATCGGGCTGGGCGCGGTGCCGTTCATGCTGCCGCTCGCGTTGCAGGAGGGATTGGGCATGTCGGCGTTCCAGTCCGGCGCGATCACCTGTGCTTCGGCGTTTGGCGGGATGTTCACGCGTGTGATGGCTTCGCGCGTGCTGCGCCGCTTCGGCTTCCGGCAGACGCTGTACTTCAACGCGGCGCTTTCGGGCATTGCGATTGCGTCCGTATAGGACGTTCTTTCCCGGCACGCCGACGTGGGTCATCTGGCTCGTGGTGCTGCTCGGCGGGTTCTTTCCCGCTTTGCAGTTCATGAGCCTCACTCGCTCGCTTATGCGGAGATCGAAACGCGCGATGTCGGACGGGCCACGAGTCTTGCCAGCTTCGTGCAGCAGGTGTCGCTCGGGCTTGGGGTGACCGTGGCCGGGATTACGCTGGAAATCACTCAGTATCTGAACGGTCATGCGGTTGTCGGATTTTTGGCCCGCCTTTGTGGTGGTTGGGGTATTCTCGTTTTTCTCCATGCCGATTACGGCTCGGCTTTCGCATGATGCTGGGTCGGAGATTTCTCGTGGGACGCGGGGTGAAGTTATGTGCTTGGGGTTTGGTGTCGTAGGCGTCTTCGGTGGTCATCGTCGGCACAATGGGTCCACGACAGCACCGACATGATCACCAGCGCGAGCGCGATGCCCCGTGTGACGAAGTCGCCTTGCGCCCAGACCAATCCCGTAGTTTTGCATTTTCCCTATTCCTGTATTCAAAGATTAAATCGGATCAGTTATCGAGACTGAAGACGAATGGTACCGGATTGTCTTCCGACTCACACCGAAGCATCGATGTCCCGTCGGCGCGATGACCAAGCATCGTGCAACACAACGCGCACAGCATGGAGATGGACCGGCGCTTGCTCGGCATGGATCGAATCATCCGTGAGACGCACATGCACACGCACCGCGACCTGCGCGGCGCGTTACACAGAAACATAATTCGCCCGCCGCGCGATGCCATGAAACACGCGCACATTCGCCGTATCTGGCGCTTTTTTATGCGCATCGTTGTGATCCGTGCGCTTTTGTGCTTCCATGAAGGCGGAGTCGCCCGCCGTTCATCGCATCACGTCATCCTCGCAAGGACACCATGAGTAGTCGGCCCTAAATCCTTTCACCGGTCCGCGACACCGTAGTCGCAATTTCTTAAGCAGGAGTTTCAAGTGGCACAAGACATTTTCATTAAGATCAACGGCATCGACGGCGAATCGCAGGATGCCGTTCACAAGAACGAAATCGAAGTGAAAAAGTGGAACTGGGAAATTTCGCAGCAGTCCACCATGCACATGGGATCGGGCGGCGGCGGTAAGGCCACCGTCGACGACCTGACTTTCGAGCATCTGGTGGATCGCGCCAGCCCGAATCTGATGAAGTACTGCCTGACCGGCAAGCACATCGATCAGGCCGTGCTGACCGTACGGAAGGCAGGCAGCAACCCGCTCGAATATCTGCGCATCACCATGGGCGATGTGATCGTGACCAGCGTGCAGCCGTCGAGCAGCAACAGTGACACGGGCATCCGCGAAGTCGTGCGCCTCTCGTTCTCGCGCGTAAAGCAGGAATACGTCGGTCAGAACGCACAGGGCGGCAGTGGCGGCGCCGTGACGGCAGGCACGACATCAAGCTGAACCGCGAAGCCTGCCCGATGCCATTCGGCCTGCCTCGCTCTGTGCGAGGCAGGCCGGCATGACACCCGACACCCTGCCTGGTCCCCTTGATGCGTTTTTCGATGCGCTCGTTTTTACTCATGTCGGCGCTGATCTGCATGTCCGGACTCGCCGGGTGCGTCAGCAATCTTCCACCGCCGCGTGATCCCGTGAAGATGACCCTGACGGTCACCGCTTCCGCAAGTGTCAACCCCAACGACCAGAAGCACCCGGCGCCGATCGTGGTACGTGTGTACGAACTGAAATACGCCACCACTTTCGAGGACGCCGATTTCTATTCGCTGCAGGACAAGGACCGCGACACGTTCGCAGGCGACCTAGTCGTCCGCGAACGTTCCAGCTTCGTCCTGGCGACGACCGTGCTCGGCGTGACGGCGGTTTTCCGCGATTTGCCTCATTCGGTCTGGCGCGCGACCTGGCCGCTGTCCGCCGCCTATCGGAGCGTGTGGTATCGCGTGCAGCCGAAGCTCGATCTGAAAATCGATCTCGATGCGAACGCCGTCGTGTCGTGATCACCAACGAGCGGCTAACCAGACAAAGTAACAGATCTATCGAATGAGTTGGTACAACAAGGTCGTCTGGAGTGAGGGCCTGTTTCTTCGCCGCAGCTCTTCCAGCAGCAGGAGCCTATCTCGAACAGTCGCGGCGCCGCTGTCGCCGTTCTTCTTCGACTTCAGTCACTTTGCCATCGACAAGGAAGCGCTCGCGCTCGGCAAGGTGATCGTGAAATCGGCCGAAGGCACGTTTGCCGACGGCACGCTTTTCAACGCCCCGGCGATACCTCGCTGCCCGCGCCGCTCACCGTCTCTCCCGAGCATCTCAAACAGGAGATACTTCTCGCGACGTCCGTGCGCATGCCCAACGGCGAAGAAACCACATTCGATTCCAGCGCGAATTCGCTGGCGCGCTACGCCGTCTTCGATACCAATCTGCGCGATACCAACTCGATCGGCCACGGCGCTAAGCCGGTGCAGCTTTCCGGCCTGCGCCTCATACCTCGCCGCGAACTCACCGACGGATGGATCGGCCTACCGCTCACGCGCGTACAGACCATACGCGCCGACGGCAGCATCGAACTCGACGAGTCGCTCATTCCGCCTGTCCTGTATCCGGCTACGGCACAAGCAGGCTGCTCGAATCGTGGCTCGGCCAGATCCATGAACTCACGCGGCTGCGGGCCAATGCGCTCGCCAAGGGACTGACCGGCAGCGACGGCCGCGCAGGGTTGGTCGCCGAGGTATCCGACTATCTGCTTCTGCAGGCGCTCAATCGCTACGAGCCGCTGCTGCAGCCCCTGCGCCGTGTGCCCACGACATCGCCCGCCGAGCTGTACGCATTGCTCATCAGCATGGCGGGCGAGCTTTCGACCTACGTGCGCCCGAGCACGTGCCGCCCGCTCGACAGTCATCCCCGTATCAGCATATGCTGTGTCCGTCGCGATGCCGGCGACGTGCTGCTCACGCAATTCGCGACGCAAGCCCAAATGGGCCCGTCCGACCGGCTGCCCGATCTGGTCCGCGCACATCTTCCCGGCATTGCGCTTCAGGCGTTGCCGGTACCGCCCAGGCAGATTCCTTTCAACGCGGGCTACGTGTACACGAGCTTTCGCGCACCGGACCGCTGTGGGACACCGTCGCGCAGCACGGAGGTATCCCACTGCACGTGGCGGGCGATTTCCCGCAACTCCGGCTGGAACTGTGGGGTGTGCGTGGCTGATCCATATCGCCCCGGAGGCAGGGCGCATCGCGTGCCGCGCCGCTGCCCCTCACGACGACTACAGGGGACTCAAGTGAACCTACACAAGGGATATCCTCTTGGCGGAACCGTACCGCCCGTGCACGACGGCTTCGCTCATGGCGCAGCCGGACTGATGACCGCGCCTGGGCCAGACGCCCATATGGCGCCGCACGCCGGCATTTCGCCGGGCGAATAGTATGCGGCGCGTTTGCAGGCAGTCGGGCAATCGCACAATCCGCTGCTGGAAGCCGCACGGCCGTTGCTACGCGCGCTCGCCGACATGCCTGCGGATCTGGAGTTACCCGCTATCGATCAGTTGCATTTGCTCCTCAAGCAAGAAGTGCGCGTTTTTCAGCGTTTGTGCGAGCAGGCCAACGTGCGCCGCGATCATATGATCGGCGCACGCTACTGCCTTTGCACCGCGCTGGACGATGCCGCGACCCAAACCCGCTGGGGCAAGCGCGAGACCGGCGTGCGCTGGATTGCCACCAGCCTAGCGACCGAATTCCACGAAGATCGTCATGGCGGAGACAAGGCCTATCTGTTGACGGGCCGCCTGATGCAAAGCGCGCGCGAGCATATCGACCTGCTCGAGATCATCTATCGCGCGCTCAGCCTGGGCTTTCTCGGGTGTTACCGACATGAAGTCGAAGGCGCGCGCAAGCACGATGCCGTGCGCAAGAGCATCTACAGGGAATTGCAGGCGCAGCGCCCGGCAACGGTCATTGCGCTGTCGCCGCATGGGCACTCGGATGCGCGGGGTCATCGGCTGACCATTCACGACGTGCCCGTCTTGCTATCATTCGCTTTGGCTGGCGTGATCCTGACCGGTCTGTTCTCCTGGTACAAATATCATCTGCTCACACGCGGCAGTGCGCTCAAACAGCGCATCGTCGAGATCGGCAGGCTCAACCCGCCGCCCTCGCGTTTGCCGCGTCTGAAACAATTGCTGCGCGCCGAAATCGCAGCGGGCACCGTCAGCGTAGAAGAGGATGCACGCCACAGCGCCGTGACCTTCCGCGGCGACGCGATGTTCACACCCGGCGGCATCAGCGTGAAGCCTTCGATGAATCCCCTCATCGACAAGATCGCGAACGAGATCAACAAGGTGCCGGGCAAGGTCGTCTTCACCGGCTAGACGGACAACACGCCGATCCGCACTCGCGAGTTCGCCTCCAACGTCGAACTCTCGCACGCGCGCGCAGCACAAGTCGCACGGATGTTGCAGCGCGCGGGGGTCGTGCCGGCGCGCCTCGAAGTCATCGGCCGCGGCGACGCCGATCCGCTCGGCGACAACGCGTCCGTCGCAGGCCGTGCACTGAATCGCCGTGTCGCCATTACCGTCACGCCGTGACAGCCTCAAGCATGCAAAGCCGACAATGAAAAAAACGTGGTTCTCGGGGTGTCGCTGGATCCTCGCCCTGCTGGCGCTCGTCACGATTTCGCTGGCCATTTGGTTTCTCGGGCCGTACGTCGCTTTTGGCGGTCCGAGGCCGCTGGAAGGCATCGGTATGCGCGTTCTGCTGATCGCGCTCATGCTCGGCGTGGCTCTGCTGTGGCTGAACGGCTGGACGTTGAGCCCGGTGTTCGTCGCACTGCTGTGTCTGCTGGTATGGCATGTCCCACCGCTGCTCGGCTTTGGCCAGTACCAGCCACTCGCGCCGGAGTCGGCACACGTCGCCGCCGTCACCGTCGTGCTCGCGCTCTTTGCGCTGTACGGCCTGATCTGGCTGCTGCGCCGCATGCGCAACGACCGGGCGTTTCTCGAGAAGGCGCTCAAGTTCGGCAACAAGGCCGAACCCTCCCCGACGGCGGAACGCCTGCGCAACGTCGCCGCGCTCATGAACGGTGCGCTGGTCCGTCTGCGCCGCATACGCACAATGCGAAGGGCATCGACCGGATGTTTCGCGGTACGCGCTACCTGTACGAACTGCCGTGGTTCGTCGCGCTGGGTACGCACGGCGCGAGCAAGACCTCCGCACTACTGCAATCGGACCTGCAAATCGAGCTCGATGGCGGGGCGAACCGTCACGTGGGCGGACCCTCGGCCACACTCCAGGTCGACTGGTGGCTGAGCAACGGCGCAGTGCTGATCGATACGGCCGGTCACTATACGTACCACGGCCAGTCCAGCAGGAACATTCCAGCAAGGCCGGCGGGGAACGACGACACCCAGGCGCAGGGCAATCTGCGCGCGGTATTCTTCACGAGTTCGCTGCGACACGGCGAGCGTGTCGTATCGGAACCGCTGACGATCGTTCAGCGGCTCGCGGCCGGACTGGCTGTGCCGCTCAGGCAAGACGGCAGCGGGAGCGAGAGCGCGCACGGTTATTTCCTGCACGATGTGTTCACGAAAGTGATCTTGCCCGAAGCGCATCTGGTACGCCCGAATCTTCGCTGAGAATATCGCTCGCGCGTGATGCGGATTGTCGGCCACTCGCTCGCGGCGCTACTGCTCGCATGGCTCGCGGTGTCGTTGCATGTGAGCTTCGGCAACAACCGCGACTACCTGAGCGCGATTGGCCGCAGACGGATGCGCTCGCGGCACGCGTCATCCAGCTTTACAAGACGCCGAAGGCCGAAGCCGTGCCCGACACCCTGGAGGACGTGCGCTATCTGCCGTCATGGACCGGACTGGATTTCGCCAATCCCGACAGCGGTTTCCGCTATGGCTTGTAGCTTGTATACGGCGCCGGGCGTGATCGATGCCAGCAGATTCACATATGAGGCACTCGAAGAAAATCTGCTTCTGCCGCAACTGGTGCGGCGCATCGAGGATGTCATCGCGCAATCGATCGCGCAGCAAGATGCCCGTTCCACGTACGAAGCGCTGCGCGTCTATCTGATGCTCAACGACGACACCCGCTTCAGCGCGACGGACAGCGACGGACATCAAGGCATGGGTATTCGACGACTGGGCGAAAACCGACAGCGCATCGGTCTTCGGTGGACGCGCCGCGATGATCGCGTACGTCGAGCAACTGTTCTCCGGCGAGCGCATCGTGCGCTCAACGTTGATCCGCAACGACACGCTGATTCAGCGGGCGCGCGCGTTCCTCGATTCGAGCAATGCGACACAACGCATCTACGAGCGAGCCAAAGCAGAACTCTCGAAAAAGACGCCGGATGATTTCTCGCTGCTGCGCGCTGTCGGACCGCAGGCCGGCGCAGTCTTCACGCGCGCGAGCGGTGCGCCGCTTTCGCGGGGCGTGCCGGGACTTTTCACCTTCGACGGGTATCGCAAGATGTTCGACACCGGCCTGCAGGAATTCGCCTTAGCACGGAGTTGTGCAAGGCGGCGTCGCATCGAATCGTTCTTCGCGGCAGTCGCGCGGCCATGCGTCGCATCGAATGCCACGATTCGCCGCACGCCGCTTACCATGTCGATCATTCACGATTTCGATTCGCCGGGTATTCACACCATGATCATCCGCCCCAAGCTCAACTGGTTCCGACTTCTGTTCGTCTGGCGCGGCGGCTCCGTGCTGCCGCAACTGCTGCCACGGCTCGGCCTGATCTTCGCGCTCTCCATCGCTGCGATCTTCATGCACGATCACATGCGCAGCTATCCGCTCGGCCTGGGCACGCCGCTGTTCGCGCTGGTCGGCATCGCGCGCTCGCGGTGTTTCTTGGCTTTCGCAATAGCGCGAGTTACGAGCGCTGGTGGGAAGGCCGCAAACTATGGGGCGTGCTGCTCAATACTTCGCGGGCGCTAGCACGGCAGGCGCTGTGTCTCACGCAGCCGTGCGACGCGGCACACGCGGCGCTTTCTTGGAGCGCTTGGCGCGCTGGCGCTGCGGCATCAGTTGCGCGGCAGTGATGCGCTCGCCGACCCCGCGCCACGCGTGCCGCGAGAACTGCACGCGCGCATCGCTGTGGCGCAATACAAGCCCGCGCTGATGCTGTTGTGGCTCGGCGAATGGGTCGCCGAGCGCAAACGCGAAGGCGCGCTCGATGACTACACCGCGCTGGCGATGGAGCACAATCTCAACGCGCTGTCGGATGTGATCGGTGGCTGCGAGCGGCTGCTGGCCACACCGCTGCCTTTCTCTTACTCGGTGATGATCCACCGCAGCATCTATTTTTTCTGCGTGATGCTGCCCTTCGGGCTGGTCGATGGCGCGGGGCTGCTTACGCCGCTGTTCTCGCTGCTGGTCGCCTATGCCTTCATGGCACTCGAAGCCATCGCCGCGCAGATCGAAGACCCGTTCGGCATGGAAGAGAACGATCGCGCGCTCAACACGATCTGCGAGACCATCGAGGCCGCGCTGCACGACATGGCCGCCGACCCCGACTTCGAACGAGTGCCGAACACGGCAACACGCGCGCGCGGTTATATTCTCGACTGAGCGCATTGTCTTCTCGCGGGACACGCTTTATTTCCCGATCGTCCAAGCGGATTTCACACGGTTTCGTCCATAATGCTCCGCCTCTTTCTGGAGATTTGAATGAAACTGTTCTACAAAGCCGATGCATGTTCGCTCGCGTCGCATATCGCTCTGCAGGAATCCGGGCTTCCGTTTGAAATCGAAGCCGTCGATCTGAAGACGAAACTCACCGCCAGCGGCACCGACTTCATGAAGATCAACGCGAAGGGTTACGTCCCCGCGCTGCAACTGGACAGCGGCGAAGTGCTGACCGAAGGCCCCGCGATCATGCAATACATTGCCGATCAGGTGCCGGAAAAGCATCTCGCGCCGCTCGCCGACGCGATGGCGCGTTACCGCCTGCAAGGCTGGCTCACGTTCATCGGCACGGAGTTGCACAAGAGCTTTTCTCCGCTCTTCAATCCGGCCGTCAACGCGGACTGGAAAGCGGCGTCGACGGCGAACCTCGAACGCCGCCTGGACTACGTCGCACAACACATCGACGATCGGCAGTTCCTGCTCGGCAACGAGTTCAGCATCGGCGACGCGTATCTCTTCACCGTGCTCGGCTAGGCGAAGCACGTCGGCTTCGATCTCGCCGCGACGAGTTGCTTGACACGATGAACACGATCGTTCCGTGGACCGAACTGTGTGCGGTAATCGAACCCTATTACCCGAAACACGGCAACGGTCGTCCGCCGATGGGTTGGGAGCGTATGCTGCGGA
>LFLF01000103.1 GCA_001184395.1 Candidatus Paraburkholderia calva
AAGAATGCGACATTAGCAGCACCTGAATCAACGAAGTCCGGCGTTAAATTAGTTGAGTCTGAACGTCGCGTTGGCTCTTTCGAATGAGTAGGCGCACATTCAAAAAAACTATTTCAACAGCCTGCTAAGAGGCGTCGCGGACAATCGGCCGGGACGCGGCATCGGTAAGCGAGTGTTCCAGCTCGGCCGCCGCCACCAAGAACGCGTCAAACGCGCGCATGACGCTGCTGTAGGCCGAGACGCCGTCCTCACCCCTTCCAGTGCATCTTCGCAAGCATACTGAAGGTCGGCACATGTCGCGATGAAAGGCGCCGCGCCGATGACCGCCGCCCCCATCATGCGATGCGCGAGCGCGTGCAGACGTTCGTAATCACGGGCCTCGAACGCCGTGCGCGCCCGGTCGGCGTCCTGCGCATTGGTGTGATTGAGCGTGTCGATGAGCATCGCGTGGTTGTCGCCCAAAGCTGCCAGCAGCGCTTGATCGAACGGGGCGAACGGGGCGGTCGCGCCATGCGCGAGGTCATGCATCGTCGGATTGTCCTGGTCAGAACGTGGTTCTTGTTGTGTGCGGCCGGGAGAACCTCTCGATCTTGCCATATGCGCGAAGTCCGTCAGCGCATCGTGGAGCGCGTCCAGTCCGATCGGCTTAATGAGGCGCGGACATGCCCGCGCCGATCGCGCGCGCGGCCGCCTCGGGCTGCGCGTTCGCCGTGAGTCCGACGATCGGCACGCGCTCGGACGCGGCGCCTTCCTCCGAGCGGATCGCCGTCGCGAGTTGTTCGCCGCTCATCTCCGGCATCGCGCAGTCGGTCAGGACCACGTCGATCTCCGCGCGCGCCTCGCGCCACGCCGCCGAGCATGCGAATCTGGCCGTTGAGCACGATGCGGTTCGCCGGATGATCGTCCACGATCAGCACGCGCAGGCCCGCCAGCGGCGCGTCCCCATGCGCGCTTGCCTGGTCTGGCGCGCTCGCGTCGTGTGCGGGCGCCTACGCCTCCGGCAGACTGACGCGCACCGTGAAGCGCGTGCCGTGCCCTCCCTCGCTCGCCATGTCGATGCCGCCGCCCATCATCGTGACGAGCCGTTTGCAGATGGTGAGTCCCGAGTCCCGTGCCGCCGAAGCGGCGCGCACCGCCGTCGTGCGCCTGTGCGAAAGGCGTGAATAGCGCCGCCTACCGCTCCGGCGGAATGCCGACGCCCGTGTCCGACACCACGAGCGTCAACGCGCGCCGCCCTCCGGTGGTCCGACGCCGTATTCCAGCGTCACCTGCCCGCGTCCGTGAACTTGATCGCGTTCGACAGCAGATTGCCCACGATCTGCCGCAGCCGCTGGGAATCGGCGAGCAGCCAGACGGCGCCTGAGCCTGGGTCGTCGCCATCCTGCCGCTTCACGACCAGCCCGATGCATTTGGCGCGCGCGGCAGGCTCATAGATGCCCGCGACACCCGTGATCCACGCCCGCACGTCGAGCGGCGCGGGCACGAGCGTCAGACGTTCGGCCTCGATCTTCGCGACATCCAGCAGATCGTCGATTATGCCCAGAAGATCGCGCGCGGCCGCGTGCGCGGTCGAGAGAGCGCGCTCGGTCGCGGCGCGCCCGTCTGGTGCGCGCAGTTCTAGTTCGAGCATGCCAAGCACCGCGTTCATCGGCGTGCGAATTTCATGGCTCATGGTCGCGAGAAAGGTCGATTTGGCGCGATTGGCGGTTTCGGCGTCCTCCTTGGCGAGCCCGCATGGCTTGCTCGGCGGCGATGCGGCGCGTGATCTGCACGCGCAGCGTCAGCGCCCACCCCGCCAGCACGAGCAACAACGCGCCGCCCAGCAACGCGCCGAGTTCGACTTGCGGCCGGCGGCGCGTCCAATAGCATTTCGGGATGCTCGGTGAGCTTCCAGCGCCCGCGTATCGCTTCGAGTTCGACGGGCGGCAGCGCCGCGATGGCGCGATCGACGATGCCCGCGAGCACCGGTTCGCTCAACGCCACCAGCAAGCCGTGCGGCACAGGCAAAGTGGAGAGCGCGCCGCGATATGGATTACAGATCACATAATTCGCGATGCTCATGTCGATCACGGTCGCATCCGCGTGGTCGCATCCGCGTGGCCCGAGGCGACTGTGCGGAACAGGCCATCGAGGCCGGGCGCGTCCACGATGCGCGCGCCCGGCGCGGCCTCCCGCACCATGTTGCGCAACGGTGAAAAGTCCGGCAGCGCGCGATGCGTTTGCCGGCGGGCAGGCTCGGCTGGCCGCCCGGAATGGTCGAAAGCGCGCCGGATTTATAGGGCACGATCATCGACGCGCCGCTTCTCAGATCGCCCTGGAGCCGCGCTTCCGAAGTCCGCACGCGCGGCTCGAAGCGCAAACCGGTGACGCGCGCGATCGCATCCAGTACGTCGATCGCATAGCCCGCGGGCTGGCCGCGCAAATCGACGAACATGAGCGGCGCGGCCTGCGTCAGCATCTAATAAGGCACGACCGGATGCGCGCGCATCTACGCCTGCTCTTGTGCCGTCAGCGCGATGCGGCCTTCGCGCATGACGCCAACCGTGCTTGGAGTCCAGCGCCGCTGCTCTACCAGCGCGAAACTGGGCGGCAAGGCGGCGAGCGCGTCGTCGATGCGGCGCCGGAGCGCATCGGCAGGCGGGCGCGTTGCGGCAAACGCGAAGCCGTAGCCGCCATCACCGAGCGGCGCGAAGCCGGTAACCGCCAGATTGGGCAAATCGAAGTGCCGGATGGTGTAACCGACTGCCGTAACCGACTGCCGTCATGTCGCCGGAGAAGACGTCGGCATCGCCGAACGAAACCGCGAGCAAAGCGCCGACGAGACGGGATACACGACGGGCGTAAGGGGGATACGCGGCCTTGAGCGCCACTGATCGCCCTGCGCCGCGACATAGGCGAGCCGGTGCGTCGGCAGCCGTGTCGCGGCGAGCACGCGCACGACGACCTGCCGGATCGCGAGATAAGGATGACTGAGCTTAAGGGGCGTGCCCAAGTCCGCACCGGTCGCGCCCGTGGCCATGTCGATCTCGCCGCGCGCGAGCGCCGCGATCATCTCGGCACGGTTGCGAAAGAACCGCCACGTCGGCGCGATGCCCGCTCGAGCCGCAATGGCATCGATGGCATCGACGGAGATGCCGCGCGGCGTGCCCTGCCGGGCCGAGCAATGATTCACGCTCCAGGCCATATCGAGCGGCGGCGTCATGCCGGGAACCGCCCCGATGGTCACCGGTTCGATGGCGTGAGCGCCTGCTCATCAACGAAGCGGCAAGCACACACGCGCGGACGGACGCGAACCTTCGCGAGCGTGCGGCCCGCGCGGCGTAGCAAGAGAGCAAGTGGAATGAGAACAAAGCCGCACCCTCGAACGGGCGCTGCGGCTAGTGTCTCAAAAATAACGAAGCGCGAGAATCACCGGCGCGCGGCATGAACGCGCCTTTGGTTGCACGCGATGAAACGACCACGTGCGCCTCCAGGAGCATCAGGCAGGCACGGTCTCGGCCTTCTGCGCCCGCGACCAGACGCGATGCTGGCTCATCGTCCCGATGAAGCTCTTCATCACCTGGCCGACGTCACTGCCGACCGACACGCCATCGTCGCCGATCGGCAGATGCGAGGCTGCGAGCACCTCCTCACCGTCGCCGATCGCCGCGATCGCCTTCAGATGCTTGTAGGCCTCGAGCACGAAGTGACGCGCGTCGCTCGACTCGGACAGCGCCTTCGCGCTCGCCGCGCCGCCCGCCACCACCACGCCGTCGAACATGAGCGAGGGCATGCTGAGGATGGTCGCATCCGGCTCGATGCCTTCGGCAGGCATGGCGAACGTCGGTGGAAATAACCTTCGCGGGCGCACCCTCAGCGGCGAGCGCATCCTTCACGGCCTTTATGGTCGCGGCATCCGCGCCATTCGCGGCGAGGATCGCCACCTTGCGCGTCTTGATGCCCGGCACCGTCTTGGCGACGATCGACAGCGCCGGCGACTCGTCGACCGAGGACTTGCCGAGTTCATCGGCATCCGCGTTCTTCTTGGGCGCGGGCAAACAGATGTTCTCGGCAACGCGCGCGGCCAGCGTTTCATCGATATTGGCGAGGATACCCAACTGACGCTCGCGGATATTTTTGCGCTCCACCTTGCTCAGTTCGAACGAGCATCCGCCCACGATGTGATCCTTCTCCGGCTCCGTCATGCTGTTCCAGAACAGCGTGGCCTGCGAATAGTGATCCCTGAACGACGGACTGCGCACGCAGATCTTCGCGCCTTCCACGCGCTCCGACGCGCTCCGTATAGGTCTCGAAACCGCCGCCCGCCACCGGCGCGGTTTCCCTCGGCCATCCGTCGTCGATGGAATTCGGCTCGTAAAATGCCTGCCCCTTGTCGATGGTCTGTCGGTGCATCGCGTCGCACTGACCGTTGTGCAGCGGCGCGAGCGGCCGGTTGATTGGAATCTCGTGGAAGTCGGGGCCGCCCAGACGGCTGATCTGCGTATCGGTGTACGAGAACAGGCGGCCCTGCAACAGCGGATCGTTCGTGAAATCGAGGCCCGGCACGATATGCCCGGGACAAAACGCGACCTGCTCCGTCTCCGCGAAGAAGTTGTCCGGATTGCGGTTGAGCGTGAGCTTGCCGATCATCTTGAGCGGCACCAGTTCTTTGGGAATCAGTTTGGTCGGATCGAGCAGGCCGAAGTCGAACTTGTTCGTCCTCTTCCTCGACGATCTGCACGTCGAGCCCCTATTCCGGATAGTCGCCGTTGTCGATCGTCTCCCACAGGTCGCGCCGATGAAAGTCAGCGTCTTTGCCTGCGAGCTTCTGCGCCGCGTCCCACAACAGCGATGCGGAGCCGATGGTCGGCCGCCAGTGGAACTTGACGAAGCGTCCCTTGCCCTGCGCGTTGACGAAACGGAAGCTTTTATCCGGCGGCGAACAACAGCGTTTGGCACTGGCGCGCGCGTTCGTCACCCATCCCGCCGTGCTGTTCGCCGATGAACCGACCGGCAGTCTCGATGCCGCCACGGGCTACGCCATCATCGATCTGATGTTCGAGATGAACCGCCGTAACGGCGTGCCGTTCGTGCTCGTCACGCACGACACGGAGCTCGCCGAGCGCTGCGACGCCACCGTGACGATCGAAACGGGACGACTCGTCAACGGCGTCAGCGTATAAAAAACGCCCGCATCGAGCGCGATGCGGGCGTCTTCATCGATCGGGCCTCAGCGCTTCAACGCCTTCCGTGCACGTTCGATCAACGCGGATGTCGACGAATCGTGCTTCTTCGGATCGGCGGTGATATCCGCTTCGACCACCTTGCCGAGAATCTTGCCGAGTTCCACGCCCCACTGATCGAACGAATTGATGTTCCACACGGTGCCTTGCACCAACACCTTGTGCTCGTACAGCGCGATGAGTGCGCCGAGCGTTTGTGGCGTGAGCGCATCGAGCATGATGGTCGTGGTCGGCCGATTGCCGGGAAAGCTCAAATGCGTCGCGAGTTCTTCCTTGCCCGGACCCGTGACCTTCTTCGCTTCTTCCAGCGTGCGGCCGAGCATCAGCGCTTCGCTCTGCGCGAAACAGTTCGCCAGCAGCTTCGCATGGTGATCGACCAGCGGATGCTCCGGCGTCATCACAGCGATGAAGTCGATCGGAATGATCGTCAGCCCCTGGTGCAGCATCTGGAAGAACGCGTGCTGTCCGTTGGTGCCCGGCTCACCCCAGATCACGGCTGCGGTCGGATAATCGACCATGCCACCGTCGAGCGTCGCGGACTTGCCGTTGCTTTCCATCTCCAGTTGCTGAAGGTAGGACGAGAGCAGACTCAGCGCCTGCGAATACGGCGCGATCAGATCGCTCTGCGAGCCGAAGAAGTTACGATACCAGATGCCGATCATGCCCATCAGCACGGGCAGGTTCTTGTCGAGCGGCGCATCGTGGAAGTGTTCGTCCATCGTCGCCGCGCCTTGCAGCAACAGGTCGAAGTTCTTCGGACCGACTGCGATCATGATCGACAGACCCACCGCCGACCATAGCGAGTAGCGCCCGCCGACCCAGTCCCACATCTCGAAGATATTCTCTTTCGCGATGCCGAACTTCGTCACTTCCGCCGGGTTCGCCGAAACGCCGACGAAGTGTTTCGCCAGCTGATCTTCAGGACAGCCCGACTTGAGGAACCAATTGCGCATGGAATGCGCGTTGGTCATGGTTTCGAGCGTGGTGAAAGTCTTCGACACGATAATGGCGAGCGTTTCTTCGGCATCGACCTGTTGCAGCACGTTCCACAGGTCCGCGCCGTCCACGTTCGATACGAAGTGCGTATCGAGTTCCTTTGACGCCAGATGATGCAGCGCATGCACGACCATCTTCGGTCCGAGATCCGACCCGCCGATGCCGATGTTCACCACATGGCGGATGCGCTTGCCGGTGTAGCCCGTCCACGCGCCGTCCCGGACCTTGTCCGAGAAGGCGGTCATCTTGGCCTTCTCGGCCTGCACTTGCCCGTAGAAGGGCGCGGTGGGCGACCGCGCGCGCAATGCCGTGTGCAACGCCGCGCGATGCTCGGTGATGTTGACGAAATCGCCTTGAAACATGGCGTCGCGACGCTTGGTGACGCTCGCCTGCTCGGCAAGTTCGATGAGCAGCTTGAGCGTGGCGTCGGTGATGCGGTTTTTCGAGAAATCGATGGTGAGGCCGCCGCCTTCGAAGGTCAGGCGTTCGGCGCGCGTGGGCGCTGTGTCGTTTTGCGGCGCGAACCAGTCGCGCATGCGCTCATTCGAAATGGCTTCATAATGCGACTGGAGTGCCGACCAGGCAGGAAGCGAATCGAGCGTCGAGTGTTGGGTCATGAGCGGTCCGTTAGTGTCCGTTAGTCAGAGGTGACGGAGGAAAACTTCGTGCGGATGCGGCGCGGCCCGGTCTGCGTCATACATCTGGAGAACGCGGCCAGCCGGCGCAGATGCCCGAATCAAAAAAAGTATAGCGACGATGAATGAACCGATACTTGCAAAACGTCACAGCCCTCGCTCGTGCCGTGGATAGACGTGCCGATTGAGGAGGCTGCGCACTCTTGGCGCGAGTTCGCCGGCAGTCAGTCCGGCCGGACCGTCGCCGTCGTCGCTCAGATTCTGCGCAGCGCGGCCGTGCAGCCAAACGCCCGCGAGCGCGGCCTCGTAAGCGGGCAAGGACTGCGCAAGGAATGCTCCGATCAATCCGCCGAGCACGTCGCCTGTGCCGCCGGTGGCGAGCCCGGCGTTGCCGGTCGGATTGATCGCGATGTGGCCGTCCGGCGCCGCGATGACCGTGCCCGAGCCTTTGAGCACGGCAATCGCGCCGTAACGTGCGGCAAGCTGACGCGCAGCTTGCAGCCGGTCGGCCTGCACCGCTTTCACGTCGGTTTGCAGAAGACGCGCCGCTTCCAGCGGATGCGGCGTGACGATGCACGGATCGTCCTGAGCGCCGCGCCTGGCGACCGCGGAGGCGAGCGCATCGTCGGTAGCGACGAGGTTGAGCGCATCGGCGTCGAGCAGTTTGGGGACGTCGAGCTTCAGCGCGTTGGCGACGACCTGCTTCGCGCGATCGGTCTTGCCCATGCCGCAGCCGATGGCGAGCGCGTCCATCTTGTCGAGTGCGAAGCCGTCGGCGCGATGCAGCATCAGTTCGGGATGCGGCGGATCGTAAGGCGGAAAGCCTTCGCCCAGAAACGCGATATTGACCTTGCCCGCGCCGCCGTACAGCGCCATGCGCGCCGCGAGCACGGGCGCGCCGCACATGCCGGTGTCGCCACCGACGACCGCGAGCGTGCCGAAGGTGCCTTTGTTCGCGCCGTTGTCGCGCGGCGGGAAATGATCGGCGAACAGGGTGGGCGCGCTGAGCATGACTGCCGGCGCCGACGCGTCCTCCACGCCGATCGTCACGACGGCAAGGCGGCCGCACAGGTCGCGACCCTGCGCCGTGTAATGTCCCGGCTTCGCGCCGATGAACGTGACCGTATCAGTCGCACGGACCGCCTCGCCGCCCGCGACGGGCGCGCCGGTGTCGCTGTTCAGGCCGCTCGGCACGTCGAGCGCGAGCACCCGGCCCGATGTACGCGCGCGGCGCGTCAGCAGCGCCGCGATGCGCGCGAACACGCCTTCCAGCGGCCGTGTGAGCCCGATGCCGAACATGCCGTCCACGAGCCAGCCCAACCCATCGAGCGACGCGGGCGCCTCGCTTACGATCCGCACGCCCGCCGCGCGCGCGCGATCGAGTGCCCAGCGCGCATCGTCGGGTTTCACTTCGACCGGCATGCAGACCGTCACCGGCACACCCGCGCGATGCAGCTTCTCTGCCATCACGAGCGCATCGCCGCCGTTGTTGCCCGGTCCCACGACGATCCACACCGGCTGGCTGCGGGCATCCGCATTGCGTTTCAAGGTATCGTCGCAAAGCCATTGCGCGGCGGCCGCTCCCGCGCGTGCCATCAGCGTGTGCGGCGGCAACGCGGCGGCGGCGCGCGTTTCGAGCGCGCGCAGTTCCGCGAGCGTCAGCAGCGCGAGAGGTTCATCGTGCGGGAAAAAATACGGGGAAGAGTGGGGCACGGTCATGGCTCGCTCGTCAATGCTGCGTGCGGTGGGACGGATCATCGCCGTCCGCAGCATTCGTGCCATGCGGCGCGTGGCGGCCAGGCGTCGCCAGCGTTTAGAAGCGATTGATGCTCAACGCCAGTGTGTCGGCAGGCACCTCGGGCGTCGTGCCGGAGACGAGATCCGCGACCACACTTTAGCAGAGCCGCATGCGAGGCCCCAGCCGGCCGGGCCGTGCGCCACGTTGACGAACAAGCGCGGATGTTGCGTTGCGCCGACCACCGGCAGGCCATCGACGGAAATTAGCCGCAGGCCGTCCCACGCGCGCGGCGGATACGCGGGCCGCGCTAGGAATCCAGTCGTGCGCGTCCTGGCCGAATCGACCACGGTCAGATGCGGTGCGCGTTCCTCGTAGGCGACTGGCGCGGTCAGCGTGTGCATGCAAATCGGATAGAGCGCGGGCGTGGTCTTGACGCCTGCGATCAGCGCGGGTGTGTCGACGCCCGCGGCGACCACGATGGCATCGGCGGAGATCGTTTCGGCCTTCGCGTGGCCCGGTTCGCCGTGGGGACCGGCGAGATCGACGGCGGCGCGCGTGTTGTCCAGTCGCAAGCCCGCCACCACGCGATTCATGCGGAACGCCACGCCGCCGTTCTCGAGAATCTGCTTGAGTTGCTTGGTGAAGAGCGGACAGTTCGCGGTGCGCTCCTCGGGCAGCAGCACGCCGCCCGCGAATGCCGGATGGTCCGGCGCACCGACGGCTCGGCCGCGACGCATTCCTCGGGCGACAACGCGCGGTGAATCACCCCGGCGCTCTTGAGTAGTTGCAGCGCGGGCTGCGGGTCGTCCAGTTCGCGTGCATGTCGAAACAGATGCAGCATGCCGTGCCGCTGTTCGAATTCCAGTTGCAGACCGCTTTCGATTTCATCGACCGCGCGCAGCGACAGATCGATCAGCGGCTGCAGCCGCGTGTACTGGGCGACGAACGCTTCCGGCTCGCGCAGCGTGGACAATTGCTTGAGAAACTCGCGAGCGGCGGAATCGAAGCCCGGTTTGACCAGCATGCCGCACTGCTTCGCGCGGTTGGAGGCCATGAACGTGGGACCGAACCAGATATCGAACGGAGAGGGCAGGAGCGCCCCGCCTTGGCCGTAAGTGGCGCCTTGCGTGACGGTCGCGTGACGCTCGACCACGCAGACGGTGTGTCCGGCTGCGTGCAGCTGATACGCGGTGGCGATGCCGGCGATTCCTCCGCCGATGACGATGACATCCATGACGATTCGAGCCCGAAGGCGGGAGTACGATACGCGCACGGCACGCCGGCCGGAGCCCGCGTAGCGCGGCGATGAAACGATGGGAAGGCGGGCGCGTCGCCGGGGCCGTGGCCGAAGAAAGCGCGCCATGATAGCGCCAAAATGCGGACGCCGGGACCATAATCCGGACCGCGAACAGGAGCGCAATCCGGCCACGGCTAATTTCAGGATGCTCGGGGAGGCGGTCCTTGAGCGCAAGCGCGTCCCGCTTAAGGCGCACCGGGCGGACGCGCCCGATTTCGAGACGCATCCGGGTTATAATCACTGTCTTCTTTTTGCCTCACGCCGCTTTGGCGCGCCCGGCGCTCCGGGCTTGCCTGCAACGGCACACAGACGTCATCGACGCACCGTCACAATGGCCCACTTCTCGTGTTTCCCCGGTGCTTCGGCCCTCTCCGATTTCCGTCAAACCCGTCTGCTCGACACGCTCGCCCGCATCGACGCGAATATTGTCGGCGTGCGCGGTCAGTTCCTGCATTTCGTCAACTCTTCGGAACCGTTGACTGATGAAGACAGCAACCGTATCGACGCGCTGATGCACTACGGCGCGCCGTTCGAGACCCAGAAGGAGCGCGGCCACGTCGAGACCTTCATGGTGGTGCCACGTTTCGGCACGGTGTCCCCGTGGGCGAGCAAGGCGACGGATATCGCGCATCACTGCGGGCTGGCGAAGGTGCGGCGTATCGAACGCGGCGTCGAGTATTCGGTGATCATCAAGAGCGGGTTGCTCGGCGGCAAGCGCGCGCTGTCCGACGAGGCGCGCGCAGCGGTGCTGCACGACCACATGACGGAGAGCGTGGCGGCATCGCGCGACGAAGCGCTGCCTCTGTTCGACGAACTGCCCGCCAAGCCCTTGCAGACGGTGGATATCATCGGTCAGGGGCGGAAGGCGCTGGAGGCGGCCAACGCGGAACTCGGCCTCGCACTCGCGGAAGACGAGATCGTCTATCTGGTCGATGCGTTCAACGGCCTGAAGCGCAATCCGACCGATGTCGAACTGATGATGTTCGCGCAGGCCAACAGCGAGCATTGCCGTCACAAGATCTTCAACGGCGAGTGGACCATCGACGGCGAGAAGCAGGACCTTTCGCTGTTCCAGATGATCCGCAATACCGAAAAGCTCCATCACGAAGGCACCATCGTCGCGTATTCGGACAACTCGGCGATCATGCGCGGCGGCATGGCGGAGCGCTGGTTCCCGCGCGGCCGCGATGAACAATACCGGCGGCACGAAGAACTGACGCACACGCTGATGAAGGTCGAGACGCACAATCACCCGATGGCGATCTCGCCGTTCGCGGGCGCGGCGACTGGCTCCGGCGGCGAAATCCGCGACGAAGGCGCCACGGGCCGCGGCGCGCGTCCGAAGGCCGGTCTCGCGGGTTTTACGGTGTCGAACCTTGATCTGCCCGAGGCGCGCCAGAAGTGGGAAAACGCCCGCGACAGCGCGGTGCCGCTGGCTTCGCGCAATCCTTCGGAAACGTATGAGCCGTACGGCCGCCCGGATCGCATCGCGTCGCCGTTGCAGATCATGATCGACGGCCCGATCGGCGCGGCGGCGTTCAACAACGAATTCGGCCGGCCGAATCTCGGCGGCTATTTCCGCACTTACGAGCAAAACATCGCGGGCCGCGTGCGCGGCTATCACAAGCCGATCATGATCGCGGGCGGCATCGGCAATATTTCGGACCAGCACACGCACAAGGATGATCTGCCCGCCGGCACGCTGCTGATCCAGATCGGCGGGCCGGGCATGCGCATCGGCATGGGCGGCGGCGCCGCATCGTCAATGGCGACCGGCGCGAACACCGCGCAGCTCGACTTCGACTCCGTGCAGCGCGGCAATCCCGAAATTCAGCGGCGCGCGCAGGAAGTGATCAACACCTGCTGGCAGTTGGGCGAGCACAACCCGATCCTGTCGATTCACGACGTCGGCGCCGGCGGCCTCTCCAACGCGTTCCCCGAATTGGTCGATGGAGCGGGCAAGGGCGCGCACTTCGAACTGCGCCAGGTCCAGCTCGAGGAAACAGGTCTGTCACCGCGCGAAATCTGGTCCAACGAGGCGCAAGAGCGCTATGTACTGGCGATCGCACCGGAAGCGCTGCCGGCGTTCCAGGCCATCTGCGAACGCGAACGCTGCCCCGCGGCCGTGATCGGCGTGGCGACGCAAGCGCGTCAGCTCAAGCTGATCGACACCGCCAACGAAGGCCAGCAGCCGGTCGACATGCCGATGGACGTGCTGCTCGGCAAGCCGCCGAAGATGCATCGCGACGTGAAGCGCGAACGCGCCGAGTTCACGCCCGTCGATGTAACCGGGCTGCCGCTGTCGGAAGTCGCGGTCGACGTGCTGAAGCATCCGACCGTTGCGAGCAAGTCGTTCCTCATCACCATCGGCGATCGCTCGGTCGGCGGCACGACGGCGCGCGACCAGTTCGTGGGACCGTGGCAGGTGCCGGTCGCCGATTGCGCGGTGACGACGATGGATTACGCGGGTTTCCGCGGCGAAGCGATGACGCTGGCCGAGCGCCCGCCACTCGCCGTCATCGACGCGCCCGCGTCCGGCCGCATGGCGGTGGGCGAGGCGGTGACCAATATCGCGTCCGCGCCGATCGAATCGCTCAACAAGCTCAAGCTGTCGGCCAACTGGATGGCCGCGTGCGGCAGCGCTGGCGAAGACGCCGCGCTCTACGACACGGTGAAGGCCATCGGCATGGAACTATGCCCGGCGCTCGGCATCAGCATTCCGGTGGGCAAGGATTCGCTATCGATGCGCACCAAATGGGACGACGCGCGCGGCGCGGCGAAGGAAGTGGTATCGCCGGTGTCGCTGATCATCTCGGCGTTCGCGCCGGTGGAAGACGTGCGCAAGCATCTCACGCCGCAACTCGCGAACGACACGAACACGGTGCTGCTCGCGATCGATCTGGGACGCGGGCGCAACCGCATGGGCGGTAGCATCCTCGCGCAGGTCACGCAGCAGGTCGGCGACGCGGTGCCCGACGTGGACGATCCCGAAGACCTCAAGCGCTTCTTCACCGCGATTCAGGCGCTCAATGCCGACGGCAAGCTGCTCGCATATCACGACCGCTCGGACGGCGGCCTGTGGGCGACGGTCTGCGAAATGGCGTTCGCGGGTCACGTGGGCGTGTCGCTGAACGTCGACATGCTGACGCTCGACCCCGATCACGAATCCGATTACGACGACGCGAAGGACTGGGCCAAACAGACGAGCGGCCGCCGCGAGGATCGCACGATCCGCGCACTGTTCTCCGAGGAACTCGGCGCGGTGGTGCAGGTGTGCGCGCAGGATCGCGACGCCGTGCTCGGCGCGCTGCGCGAGCATGGTTTGTCGGCGTGCTCGCATGTGATCGGCAAGCCGAATGCGTCGGGCGATATCGAGATCTATCGCGACGCCAAGAAGATTTTCGGAGCGCCGCGCTTAGAGTTGCATCGCGCGTGGAGCGAGGTAAGCTGGCATGTCGCGCGTCTGCGCGACAACCCCGCGTGCGCCGACGCCGAATACGATGCGCTGCTCGACGCCGCCGATCCCGGCCTCTCGCCGGTGCTCACGTTCGATCCGGCCGAAGACGTCGCCGCGCCGTTCGTCGCCAGCAACAAGCGCCCGCGCGTGGCGATCCTGCGCGAGCAGGGCGTGAATTCGCATCTTGAAACCGCGTACGCGTTCGACCGCGCCGGCTTCGATGCCCACGACGTCCACATGAGCGACCTGCTGAAAGGCCGCGCCACGCTCGCAGATTTCGCGGGCGCGGTCGCCTGCGGCGGTTTCTCGTACGGCGACGTGCTCGGCGCGGGCGAGGGCTGGGCCAAGACCATCCGCTTCAATGCGCAACTCGCGGACATATTCGCGGCGTTTTTCGCGCGGCCGGACACCTTCGCGCTCGGCATCTGCAACGGCTGCCAGATGATGTCGGGCCTCGCCTCGATGATTCCCGGCGCCGAGAACTGGCCGAAATTCACGCGCAACAAGTCCGAGCAGTTCGAGGCGCGCTTCTCGCTCGTCGAAGTGCAAAGCTCGCCGTCGATCTTCTTCACGGGCATAGAAGGCTCGCATATTCCAGTGGCGATCGCGCACGGCGAAGGTTTCGCGGACTTTTCGCACCAAGGCGATGCGGCGAAGGCGCTCGTCGCAATGCGCTATGTCGATCATCGCGGTCAGGTGACCGAGACGTATCCATTCAATCCGAACGGCTCGCCGCAGGGCATCACGTCCGTCACGACGCCCGATGGCCGCTTTACAGTGCTGATGCCGCACATGGAGCGCGTGCATCGCAACGTGCAGATGAGCTGGACGCCCGAGGACTGGACGATCGACGGCAGCCCGTGGCTGCGTGTGTTCCAGAACGCGCGACGGTTCCTCGGCTGATTATCGGGCGTTTCGTGTCTGACACTTCGTGATATGCGCCGCGGGGTGTTTTCCGGGGTATTCTCATTTGGATGTCTGCCTGATAGCATATATCCCAAAATAATGGAATCGAAAGTTGCGGGTGTATAGTCACTACAGACGGCGCATTCGAACTGTGGCGGAAACAACATGACTCGCTTACATCATAGCATCATATTTAGCCGATCCTGAATAATTCCTAAAGTTATCCCACCAAGCACTCCAGCCAAACCATATTGAGCGAATTGCAGGAAGCAGGCATATTAACGTTTAAATCCTGCATTTTTCGACGAGGTGCGGATGGGTCCGAAGGCGCCCGTGACCGAGGAAGATTTCTTCCGTCAACCGCTGCGAGAACAGATCAACTTGAAGCATCCGCTGGTCGGCTTGGCTGATCTGATCAACTGGAGTGGCTTGGGCGCCTCGATGAGCGAGCGCTTTGCTTCGAGCCGGGGACGCCCGGCCACCTCACCCAGATTGATCGCCGGTTGATCGCCGGTATGCTGTATCTGAAGCATATACGTTTGACCTGTCCGATGAAGAAGTTATTCACGCTGGCCGAGGCCTTGGAACAGGCCGCGATCCTGAGGATGTGCAGCCGGAGATTGCCATCGTTGACCGCGACTACAAAGGCGTTGCGGTGCAAGGCGTGATGATCTATCACCCGGGCTGCGGCG
>LFLF01000104.1 GCA_001184395.1 Candidatus Paraburkholderia calva
TGACTCGGAGTGGCAGAAAGTCAAACTCATCATCGCTTATGGCCTGCGTCCCCAATGTAGGTTGCGGACGCAATCGTCACTCTTAAAAGCCGACAAGATAGGCGGGCTCGTTTTAGCGCTTACGGTTACGGAAGCGCCCTTCGCGAGAAGGGCGCTTTTTTGTTGGCTCGGGCACGCGCCACGCGCGGTTTCACTCGAGGATTTGAGCGCTTTTCTTGCATTCTCGTTAAAGTGCTAGCTGTCTCGAAGAACGGGTCGCCATGAAGATCGTTACCCGAATCATTCGTATCGCCTTGCTGCCGCGTTTGCTTGCGCTCGGCGTCTCAGCCCACGCGCAGCGGATCGAAGCGCAACTCGATTGCAAGTCCAATGGTCACGATTTCATCGCACCGCTCGTCGCCGGCAATCTGATCCAGACGAGGCCGATGCGCGTTGAGGCGAATTCCGTCAACGCTTTTCGTTCGGCGAGCGGCGTGTTGCTGACGGCGTACGGTTTCAGGGTGTATGCGGTGGTGGCGTATCAGAAGAACGACCCGCTGTTCGAGTACGGCAAGGGCGAGCCGATCGCCGATTCGGCGTATGGCGTGGTGGTCTGGGGCGGGGACGACGAAGTGACGCAGAAAGTGCGCGTGGCGGGCAGCGACGTGGACGTGCATCATGTCGCGCCGTTCATACGGCGATTTTTTGCAAGCAGTAGGGGTGCGCATGGCGGTCGCCCGTACCCTGATCCGAATTGCGCCCGTGCTCAGCGCAGCAATTCGTCTACGGATGCGATCAACCGGCTCATTGCGTCCTTGTCGACCGTCCCCATCGTCGAAATACGGAACAGCTCCTTCGACAAGCCGCCCTGCCCCGCATAGATCACGAAACCCTTGGCTTTCAGCGCGTCGTGAAGAATCTCGTAGGTAATGCCCGCAGGCAGCCGATACGCCCGCAACACCACCGAAGATTCATCCGCCGGCAGCACGCTCTCGATCCCGAGCGTTGCGAGCCCCGCCCGCACCTGCTCCGCCAGATCCGCATAACGCCGATGCCGGGCGCGCCAGCTGCCTTCGTCCTCGAATTCGCGCAGCGCTTCGACCAGCGCGTAATACGCATGCACCGACGGCGTGAAAGGCGTATTGCGTGCGTCCTGTAACTGCGCCAGCCGCGCGATGCCGAGGTAATAGGTCCGGCTCTCGGTCTTCGCGAGCGCATCGCGGCGAGCGATCACGAACGCCGCGCCCGGCACGCCGTGCAGGCATTTGTTTGCCGTCGCCGCCACGGCCGCGATACCGTCGTTGCCGAAATCGATCGCTTCCGCGCCGAAGCTGCTCACCGCATCGACCAGCAAGCCGATGCTGCGTGCCGCGCAGGCACGCGACAATGCGGCGATATCGTTCAGTCGCCCCGTTGTCGTTTCGTGATGAATGGTCGCGACGTTGGTGAACGTGTCCGCGTCGAGCCGCGCGACGATCCCATCGGTATCCGGCGCCTGCATCCACTCGTACTTAACGACTTCATGATCGATGCCGTATTGTTTCGCGATCTGCGCAATACGGTCGCCGTACACGCCGTTTTCCACGACGAGCAGGCGCCCGCCGTCCGGCACCAGCCCCGCGATCATGCTTTCGACGGCGGCGGTGCCCGAGCCGGTCATCAGCACGGCACTCCATTGCGCCGGATCGAGTTCGTAGGCCGCGACCAGACGCCTGCGCGCCTCATCCTGCAGATCGAAAAACTCCGGCTCGCGATGACACAGATCGGTTTGCAGCAGACTCTGGCGGACGCGCTCGCTCAGCGTGACCGGACCGGGATTGAGCAGCAGCATCAGCGGCCTCCAAGGTGTTGTTGCAAGCGCGCGCACACGTCTTCGGGCGCGATCTTCGGACGCGGCAGGTCGCCCGGCGTGCCGGTCCTGATCGACAGACGCGCGAAGCGTGCGCCGTCCACGTCGTGGGCATCGAACAGACGATCGATTATGCCGATGTCGTCGCCGTCGAGCGCGAGCGCATAGCCGCACGCTGACGCGATCGATGCGAAATCGATCTCGCGCGAAACCGTCGCTTGACCGCCGGTGGATTCGTGCGCGCCGTTATTCAGCAGCAAATGGATAAGGTTCGACGGACCGTACGCGCCGAGCGTCGAGAACGCGCCCATACGCATGAGCGCCGCACCGTCGCCGTCCAGTGCGATCACGCGCAGATCCGGACGCGACAGGGCGAGACCCAACGCCATCGGCGTGACGCAGCCCATCGAGCCGACCAGATACAACTGGTTCTCGCGGTCGTCTATGGCGTACAGTTCGCGCCCGCAGAATCCTGTCGACGCGAGCACGACGGTCGAATCCTCGGGCGTCTTCGCGATGATTTTCGCGAGCGCGTCATGACGCGACACGCGTTCGCCTTCGAAGCGCTCCACAGGCGCGGCGCTCACGCCCGAGCGCACGCCCGACAAGCCGGTCTTCTTCAACTCATAGGGTGCGACGCTGTCCTTCTGCATGACCAGCGCGTACGGACGGACGGTGCTGTCCATGTACTCCGTCGCGCGATCGAGCGCCGGGCCGATTTGGTCGGCTTCCGTCGGAAACAACTTCCACGGAATCTCCATTGTCTCCAGCATCTGCGGCGTGACCGGGCCCATCAGTGCGTGTTGCGGCTCGTCGTGCACGCCGGGCTGGCCGCGCCACGTGACGATCAGTAACTGCGGCAGATGGAACGTCCACGTGAGCGAGGTCAGCGGGCTCACCGCATTGCCGAGTCCGGAGTTCTGCATCATCGCGATACCGCGCCGCTTCGCGCTGCCGAAGCTCGCACCGCCCAGCGCCACGCCGGCAATCAGCGCGACCGCATCGCCCTCGTTCGCCGCCGACACATAGTGCAGCGACTCGTCCTGCAACACATAGTTGATGAACGGCGTCAGAAACGAGCACGGCACGCCCACATACCAGTCGAAGCCCCGCTCGCGCGCGGCCTCGACGAACTGAGCGGCTTCAATCACGCGTGTTCTCTGTACTTTCCGAGCCGATGGGCGTTTGACCGTGCGCGAAGTCGCCCGCGCGACGGAAGTCGTCGAGGTCGTTCACGCCGCGCCAGTGGCCGTGCACGTATTGCACTTCGATTTTCTGATCCGCCGCTAGCAGCGCGTTGAGCAGCGCCGCCATGTCGAACTTGTCGAAACCGGCGCGTGCCTCGAGGGTGTCGAGCGTCGCGAGCAGTCGCTCGCGCGTACCCGCCCGCACGTTGATGAGACCGATCCAGCGCCCTTGCGGCGCGCGGCCGTCCGCCAGGCTCTGGCCCGCGCCCACGACGCTTTCCAGCCACACTTTCTGGCCGAACAGCGCGCGGTCGTCGGCGGTCGAGCAGTAAGCGAAATCGGTGGCGGGCTCGCCCGGCTGCGGCGTTTGCGACGAATCGATCACAACCGTGAAGTCGCTCTCCGTCTCCACGAGATCACGCAGGATATAGCTGCGGAACAGCAGATCGCCGTAGGAGATGACCGTATCGCCGTTCATATGCTTCACGGCGCATGCGAGCGACGCGAGTTCGCCTGTCGTCTCATGCTGCTCGTTGACGACGAGACGAATGCCGCCCTTCTCGATCGCATCGGAGCGGTAACCGCCGACCACGGTGATGTCGTTGATGCTTTCCTTCTTGAATGCCTCGAGCAGATGACGCAGCAGCGGCTTGCCTGCGACCGGCAGCATCACCTTGGGACGGTTGGCGGTGACGGCTTCCAGACCAGCTCCACGGCTCGCCGCGAGCACGACTGCGCTGCGCTTCTCGTTCGCCGCGGACAGATAGATGTTCTCGGCGGCGGAATACTCGTCGGCATCCTGCAGACGGAAAATCTCGTTCACCGACGCGATGCGGTCTTCCACGTTGACGAGCGTTTCGCTGTCGTGGATTTCCTTGGCGATGGCCTGCATCGCCGAGACCGAGCCGCGAATCAGATGGTTCGCCCAGATTACGCAGGAAATGCCCGCCTGGCGGAACACGTCGGTCGACGTGCTGTAGTACTTGGTCGGCACGATGACGAGCGGACCGCGCCCGGCCCATTCACGCGCGAACGTGAGGATTTCGTCGGGCTTCGAGAGCTTCGAGTGAATCAGGATCGCGTCCGCGCCCGCCTGCCGGTAGGCCTCGGCGCGCTTGAGCGCCTCTTCCATGCCCCAGCCCACGATCAACGCTTCTACACGCGCGACGATCGAGAAATTCGGATCGCTCTGCGAGTCCTTGCCCGCCTTGATCTTGCCGCAGAACTCGTCCATATCGGCGAGCGGCTGCGCTTCGCCGTTGATGAAGCTGTTGAGCTTCGGAAACTGCTTGTCCTCGATGCACACGCCCGTGATGCCGCGCTGCTCCAGCTTTTTGACGAGCCGGCGCACGTTGTTGAAGTTGCCGTAGCCGGTGTCGCCGTCGAGCAGGATCGGCAGATCGCTCGCGTCAGCCATGAATTCGAGGTTGTCGACGACCTGTGTCCAGCTCGCTTCGTTGTTGTCGCGCACGCCGAATTGCGCCGAAATCGACAGGCCCGAGCCCCAGATCGCCTTGAAGCCCGCTTCCCGCGCGATGCGCGCCGAGATGCCGTTGTGCGCTTCCATCAGGAATTCGAGGCGATTGCTTTGCAGCATCTCGCGCAGGCGCAGCGTTCGCGAATAGCCGACCGGAATTTGTGTGGGTGCGTTCATTGTTGCGATGCTTCTGCAAACTGACTCAGCGTATTGAGCGACGGCAACACTTCGTCCGCCGCGCGCTTCACGTCGTTCTGAAAATCGATTTCGATCCAGGGTGCGCCGGTCACATCGGCGATATCGAACACGTGGGACGGGGTGTGTAAGTTCTCCAGCAAAAGATCGCACACGGCTTCCTCGTGCGGCATCTTCGCGCGGCCGCTCGCCACGTAATCCGCGCAGATTTCGGCCAGACGCGTGGCGGTCGCGTGATCGAAACGGAAAAAGCCCACCGATTCGCCGATGATGTCGTACGTGAGGTCGGTCGCCACCTGCTTGCGCAATTCGACCGGCACGCCGTTCTCGATGCACAGCTTCACGGGCTCGTTGCCGGCTTCGAAGTCGCGGTCGATCAGCAGGCGGTTCACGCTGCCGCCCGCCACCAGCGGCTCGACAATGCGCTCGTCGTAGAGCACGTCGGCGTCCATCAGAAGGACGTCGCCGCCGCGCGTCATGGCCTCGCGCGCGGTATGCACGGAGAGCGCGCTGCCGAGCGTGAATTCATCGTTGACGACGATTTCCGTTTTCGGCTTCCAGTCGATGGCATCGAGTTCGGCTTCGATCTGCTCGCTCTTGAAGCCGGTCACGAAGACCACTTCATCGACACCCGCGGCCTTCAGGAAGTGCAGATGACGTTCGAGCAGCGATGCATCGCCGAAACGGAGCAGGCAGTTGGGCTTCTGTTGGCCTTCGGGCTGAACGAGCCGCAAGCCCATCCCGGCCGCAAGAATGATTGCGCGCATGGTTATTTCCCTTCGAGGGGGATCAGTCAATATCCGGCACGCGCGCGAGTCGGCGGCGCTGCCAGCCTTTTTCAACTAAATGCAGATAGACGATGCCCGGTACGCCGAGCAGCAGTTCCCGCGCGCGCTTGACGAGCGACAGCGCGAGCGCTGTTTCCGGCGGCAAACCGACCATTTTCGCGAGCAGCAGATAGCCGCCTTCCTGCACGCCGAGCGAGCCGGGAATCGCGAACGCCGCACCCCGAATCGCCTGGCCGAGACTTTCGAGCAGGAGCGCTTCCGTCCAGCCGACCGGGTGGCCGAGCAGGCTCAGCGCTAGCCACACTTCACCGGTGCCGACGACCCAGCCGACGAAACTCAGGCCGAAGCTCGCCGCCACCCGACTGCGCTCGCGATACAGATCGTGGACCGCGGCATCGACTGCTTCGGCGCGCGTGACGAGCGAAGACCAGTCGCGCTTCGCGGAAAACTTCGCAGCGATGCCGGAGGCGAGCCGCATCGCACGGCCGAACAGGCCGCGCCGTTGCGCGAGATAGAAACCGTAGATCATCGCGTCGATCACGCCGATCACCGCCAGCAGGGCGATGGTCAGCGTCGACGTGGAGCCGCCCGCCGCGTGAGCCGTCAGCAGCGCCACGATCAGCGCGAAGATCAGTTGCACGACGGTCTGCATCGTCGTGCTGATGGTGATGACGGCGGCGGCATCGCGCGCGCATGCCGCGTTGCGCGAGGTAGCGGACCATCAGCATCGGGCCGCCGATCTGTCCGGCGGGCAGCAGGCTATTGACCGATTCGCCCGACCAGCGCGCGAGCAGCGCGTCGCTCAGACTGACGCTGCGCTCGTTGCGTGAGAAGAGCACGCTGATCGCGCCGGCATCGACGATGAGTGGCCCGAGATGAAACGCGGCCACTGCGACCAGACTCCAGCGCCGCCGCGGCGAGCGTTGCCGCCACGGAACCGAAGCCTTGCCAGCCGAGCAGCGCGACGAACAGCACCACGCCGACCGACAGCAGAAAGGTGCCGGCGCGGCTCATGCGTCTCCGTTTTTGCCGCCCTTGCGGCGAAAGACCTGCCCGAAGCCGAAATAGGCGATCGAGTCCTTCATGTTCGAAATGAAGCGCTTGAAGGGCTTCATGTTCGGGTCGGTGACGTATTCGAACGTGAGCGATACGCGCATCTCGTTTTCGCCGAGCGGCGTGACGCGATGGCGCAGTTTGTTGCCGTCGAAGAACACGAAGCCGCCCGGCAGATACTGCACTGAGCCAGGCTGATCCGGCACCGCTGGATTCTTCGTGTGCAATTCGTAATCGAGCCGGCAGGAGGAATCGTCGATCACGCCGAGCAACAGCGTGTAGCGGCGGCCGTCGTAATACGAGGTGTCGTAATGCCAGCCGATGTGATCGCCCGGCTTCGAGTAGAAATACAGCGCGTAAGCGTGCGGATCGTCGGCGGGCGAGAGTTGAAGTTTGTCGTCGGAGATCGTCTCCAGCCACTTGATCAGCGCGGGCAAACGGTACAAATCGGCGATGAACGGCGCGAGATTGTCGATGTTATGGCTGCTGACGCTGCCGCCCGCTTTGTGGCCCGGCAGATAGTTGCGGTTGATCGCGGGCGTCACGTCCTTCACCGCGGCGATCAGCCTTTCGGTGAATTCGCGCGGCAGGAAGTCTTCGATATAGAGAAACGAACCCTGCTTCTCGTAATCGCCGCGCAGCCCCGTCGTCTTCAACTCGGCGAGACGCCTGAGCGTCGCGTCGATTTCGCGCGCGCTCGGACGGGCGGGCTGCGTCGTCTGCGGGTCGGGGAAAGTCGTGCCGAAGGGAGTTGCCGTATCGCTCATCTCACCGCCTGGAAGTCGTTGCCGTCTTTGCCGCGCGCGGTCTTCGTGGTTTGGGTCGCGCTGCGTTGCAGACAGCGCGTGACGCGCGCGTAATCGAACGCGACATACACGGCGAACAGCGGCGCGCCGATGGCGGCGGCGAACAGGAACGGCGTCATGCCGTTCAGCACCGTGACGAGCGGCAGTAGATATAGCACGTCTCCCGTCTCGAAACCGGCCACCGACGCCTGCTTGGTGCCGGACTTGCCGACCATCGACTCGATGCGCATGCGCAGGAAGAAAATCAGCGTGACCGCCACGCCCGCGATGCCGCCCAGCCATTGCGCGGGCACGAACAGATCGGGATGATGCACATGCACGTAAAAGCCGATGCCGACGAACAGCAGCACGGTCACGAGCGCGTCGCACGCGAGGTCGTAAAAGTGTCCGATCTTACTCGACTGTCCGCTGATGCGCGCGAGCTCGCCGTTGGTGTGATCGACGAAATTCGATAGCGCGATCAGCAACGCACCGAGCGAACACAGCCAGAACTGGCCGAGCGACAAATAGTACGCACCGCCAAGACCGATTGCGAGGCGCAAGGTGGTCAGATGATTCGGCGTGGTCAGCGTACCGAGGAGCGGCGTGACGAGGCGGCGGGCAAGCTGCGCGTCCCATTTAGTGGGCGCTGGAACGGCTTTGGGAAGGGGCGGACACGATTTTGTCACGATCGCGAATATAGCCTGATTCTTAGGAATCTGCATATATTGCGGATCGCCCTAAGGGAGGACGGCTAACCCCGTGCCATCAAGCGTGACAGCCATTCATGAAACATTCGTGAATAGTGCTTTGCTAATGAACGCCGAAAGCCAACGGAAATTATTGCCGGAACCTCCGGCGTTCATTGAGGGCGCCTGACGCGCAGAGTCATTCGGCCTTGGGCGCGCTCGTTCGAATTGAGCACCGCCGACGCCTCGTTGCCCATGCCGCCGTTTTTATCGACGGGAATCGTCACCGTGCGCACCGTGCCGTTGCCGAGCGGGAAGTCGGCGCGCGCGCTGCGTGCGAGATACGGCATCGCGTCGTAGAGCGAGGTGTCGTCGGTCAAGTTCACCGCCATCACCTTGTAGACTTCGCGGCCCATCGCGCGATCCGTCATGCGAATCTGCAGCGCATGGATATATACCGGGTAACTCTGATCGACGTAACCGGTCAGACCCCACGGACCGTACATCGGCCATGGATCGTATAGACGGACTAGCGCACTGTCATTATGTCGCCGCGCACGGAATACGCAAGCGCCACCTGATAATGCGCACCTGCCTCCGGCACTTGCCTGAAGTTGTACTTCGACAGTTCCCCTGCGACGAACGTCTCGTAAGTCGTCTGCTCGATGCTGTTCGCCTGCTCGCCGTTGCGCTGGAACGGGTAGGTGCGCGTCGCGTTGCTCGCGTTGCCGTTCCAGTTGGAGAACGCCGTGACCTGCGTCTGCACGACCTACGTGCAGACGCAGGTCACGGCGCGCAAAGCACCAGCGACGCGTGCATCGCGGCGGCGCGGCTGGCTTTCCCTGTTCTTCCCGTTCTTAAGATGGCAAAATTCATGGCCGTCCTCACCTCGATGACTGTCCTGCCCGTTTATGGAATGCGCCGCCGCGTTGTCATGTGACGGCGTCCATTTTGTGGGGTCGCTTCGCTTTGCGCTGCCCGATTCACGATCTCCGGGCGGCTTGTACAATGGTTCGACCAGCCACGTGCGTTCGTGCCGCATTCGTGCCGACGTCTCGTGACACGCGCCGCCGCTTCACTCATTTTGACGATTTTGCCATGTCCAACACGACCGCAGCCACTTCATCAGCCGTGATCCGCCGCCAGGACTACATGCCGCCCGCGTTCCTGATCGACTCCGTCGCGCTCGAGTTCGACCTCGTGCCGTCGCGCACCGTCGTCCGGAACACGATGCGGCTGCGTCGCAATCCCAACGCATCGGGCAATGCCGTCGTGCGCCTGGAGCTGATCGGCGAGCAGCTCGAGTTCGTGAGCGCGTCGATCGATGGCGTCGCCTGCACGGATGTCCGTGTCAGTGATAACGGACTGTCAATCGGCAATATTCCGGGCGATGCCTTCGAACTGTCGATCGAAAACATCTGCAATCCGGCGGCGAACACCACGCTCTCGGGCCTGTATGTCTCGAGCGGCAACTTTTTCACGCAGTGCGAGGCGGAAGGCTTTTGTCGCATCACGTATTTCCTCGACCGTCCGGATGTGATGGCGACCTTCACCGTCACGCTGCGCGCGGACAAGGACGCCTATCCGGTGCTGCTGTCGAACGGCAATCTGACCGAGGAAGGCAATCTGCCGGACGGCCGTCACTTCGCCAAATGGGAAGACCCGTTCAAGAAGCCTAGCTACCTGTTCGCGCTGGTCGCAGGCAAGCTGGTGTGTATCGAGGAGCGCATCAAGTCGGGTTCGGGCAAAGATAAGCTGTTGCAGGTGTGGGTCGAGCCGCACGATCTCGACAAGACCCGCCACGCAATGGATTCGCTGATCCACTCCATCCGCTGGGACGAAAAGCGCTTCGGGCTGGAACTGGATCTGGACCGCTTCATGATCGTCGCGGTGAGCGACTTCAACATGGGCGCGATGGAGAACAAAGGCCTTAACATCTTCAACACGAAGTACGTGCTGGCCAATCCCGAGACCGCGACCGATATCGACTTCTCGAACATCGAAGCCGTGGTCGGCCATGAGTATTTCCATAACTGGACCGGCAATCGCGTGACCTGCCGCGACTGGTTCCAGTTGAGCCTGAAGGAAGGTCTGACCGTGTTCCGCGATCAGGAATTTTCCGCCGACATGGCCGCGGGCGACGTCGATGGCGCGGCCAGCGCCGCCGCGCGCGCGACCAAGCGCATCGAGGACGTGCGCGTGCTGCGTCAGATGCAGTTCGCCGAGGACGCCGGTCCCATGGCGCATCCGGTGCGCCCAGAAAGCTACGTCGAGATCAACAACTTCTACACTATGACCGTCTACGAGAAAGGCTCGGAAGTCGTGCGGATGTATCAGACGCTGTTCGGCCGTGACGGCTTCCGGCGCGGCATGGACCTGTACTTCCAGCGCCACGACGGTCAGGCCGTCACCTGCGATGACTTCCGTGCCGCGATGGCCGACGCCAACCAGCGCGATCTCGCGCAGTTCGAGCGCTGGTACAGCCAGGCGGGCACGCCGCGCGTCTCGGTGCGAGCGAAGTACGACGCCGCGAACAAGCGCTACACGCTGACGCTTTCGCAAGGCTACGGCGACGGCTCCGAAGTCGCTCGCGAAACGCAGAAAGGCCCGTTGCTGATTCCGTTCGCAGTCGGCCTGCTCAGCGCGAACGGGTCGGACCTGCCGCTGCGCCTCGAAGGCGAAAAGGAGCCGAACGGCACCACGCGCGTGCTCGAGTTCACGGAGCGCGAGCAGTCGTTCACCTTCGTCGATGTGAACGAAACACCGTTGCCTTCGCTGCTGCGCAATTTCTCGGCGCCGGTGATCGTCGAGTTCGACTATACGAACGAACAACTCGCCTTCCTGCTCGCGCACGACAGCGATCCGTTCAACCGCTGGGAAGCCGGTCAGCGGCTCGCGACGCGTGAATTGCTCGGGCTGGCCGAGCGTGCCTCGAAGGGCGAAATGCTCAGTCTCGACGACGACGTGATCGCCGCCTTCGCCCGCGTGCTCGACGACACGATGCTCACGCCCGCGTTCCGCGAACTTGCGCTGATGCTGCCCTCGGAGAGCTATCTTGCCGAGCAGATGAGCGTGTCGGATCCGGCCGCCGTGCACGCGGCGCGTGTGTTCATGAGCCGGCGTCTCGTGTCGGCGCTGCGCGACAAGTGGCTCACGCTGTACGAGGCGAACCGCACGCCCGGCGAATATCGCCCGACGCTTGAAGACGCCGGCAAGCGCAACCTGAAGAATCTCGCCCTCGCCTATCTCGCGCAGACCGACGATCCGGGCGAAGCCGTCAAGCTCGCGCAGGCCCAGTACGACAGCGCGAACAATATGACCGACCGTTCGGCGGCGCTGTCCGCGCTGCTGCTCGCAAGCGCGACCAAGGGCGCCGATCCGACCGTCGCCAATGCGGCGCTCGAGGACTTCTATTGCCGCTTCGAGAAAGAAGCTCTCGTCATCGACAAGTGGTTCGCGTTACAGGCCACGCAGCGCGGCGGGCCGGACCGCAAGGTCATCGAGATCGTGTGCAAGTTGATGCAGCATCAGGCGTTCACGTTGAAAAACCCGAACCGCGCGCGTTCGCTGATATTCAATTTCTGCAGCGGCAATCCGGCGCAATTCCACGCGCCTGACGGCTCGGGCTACGCGTTCTGGGCCGAACAGGTAATTGCGCTCGACGCGCTGAATCCGCAAGTCGCGGCTCGCCTGGCGCGCGGCCTCGAACTGTGGCGCCGCTTCACGCCGCAATTGCGCGATAAAATGCATGCAGCGTTGACCGAAGTCGCAGCGAAAGCCAAGTCGCGCGACGTGCGCGAGGTCGTGGAGAAGGCGCTTGCCGTTTAAGGGCTGTTTCGTCAAAACTTTTTGCTGTTTAGCGGCCGCCGCGCGAGGATCTTGCGCGGCGGCTATTCTCGCTTATGGCGGATGCACGCGGACGCTATCACAAGGAGTGCCCGGTGCCAGCGGTTAGAATCGTGAATATTCGTCTAACGCTCACGGAGCCTCGCATGTCCTCCATCTCAAGCCGCACTACGCTCACCAAGTATCTGATCGAGCAGCAGCGCGAACACCAGAATCTTCCGGCCGACCTGCGTCTTCTGATCGAAGTCGTCGCGCGCGCGTGCAAGCAGATCAGCTACCACGTGAGCAAGGGCGCGCTAGGCGATGCGCTCGGCAATGCCGGCAGCGAAAACGTCCAGGGTGAAGTGCAGAAGAAGCTCGACGTGATGTCGAATGAAATCCTGCTCGAAGCCAATGAATGGGGCGGCAACCTGGCTGCGATGGCATCGGAGGAAATGAAAAAGATCTTCCCGATTCCGAATCGCTATCCCAAGGGCAATTATCTGCTCACGTTCGACCCGCTCGATGGTTCGTCGAACATCGACGTGAACGTGTCGATCGGCACGATCTTTTCGGTGTTGCGCTGCCCTGACGGCGTCGAGCCGACCGAACAGGCGTTCATGCAGCTGGGCTCGCAACAGGTCGCGGCGGGTTATGCGGTGTACGGCCCGCAGACCGTGCTCGTGCTGACGACGGGCAACGGCGTGAACTGCTTTACGCTCGATCGCGAACTGGGTTCGTGGGTGCTCACGCAACGGGATATGAAGATCCCGACCGAAATGCGCGAGTACGCGATCAACGCGTCGAATGCGCGTCACTGGTATGAGCCGGTGCAGCGTTACGTCGGCGAACTCAACGAAGGCAAGGACGGCCCGCGCAAGGAAGACTTCAACATGCGCTGGATCGCATCGATGGTGGCCGACGTGCATCGCATCCTGAGCCGCGGTGGCATCTTCATGTATCCGGCCGACAAGCGCGATCCGTCGAAGCCCGGCAAGCTGCGTCTGATGTACGAGGCGAACCCGATGTCGTTCATCGTCGAACAGGCCGGCGGTGCGGCGACCAACGGCGAGCAGCGCATCCTCGACATCGTGCCGACGAGTCTGCATCAGCGCGTCGCCGTGTTTCTCGGTTCGAAAAACGAGGTCGATCGTGTGACCCGTTACCATCTCGAGAAGAAGAATTGATTCGAGGGTTTGCGGAAACGAGAAATTTGTCGCTATAATTTCATTTCTGTGATGCCGGAATAGCTCAGACGGTAGAGCAGCGCATTCGTAATGCGAAGGTCGGGGGTTCAATTCCTCTTTCCGGCACCAAACAGAATCAGGCAGCCTCAAACAAAAAGCCCAGTCATGAGGACTGGGCTTTTTGTTTTTCGCCCATCTCGTTCGTGCTCGTTTGTTCTTCGATGAAACGCGGTTTTGTGACATGCATAAGGCACGAGTTAAACGTCTCTCACTTTCCTTCTTTGCCGTTTGATTTACACAACGCCGCATGGCGACGCAATTCCGCTTGCGCCACAGTCGCAATTCGGCGTGATCGATTTCACATTGCCTGGGAGCTCTGCGCAATTGGCTTCTTCTGCGCAATTGGCTTCTTATGGGGTTCGCTTTCGTACAACAACAAGTCATTTTCCGCTTCGCACCATGAAGCGTCAACTAATGATTTACCGGCAATTATCGGCAAGCAGCGTAGGCGATGACGAACGCTTATCCATTCCGCGCCACGCGTTTAATGTCAGCCTCAAGTCAACATGATCGCGATCCGATAAAGCACTTACCGCAATAACGGATTGTGGAATTACGGTGCGATGCGTGTGGCGCAAAAGCCGCAGCCCGCCGGCAAGTGAAATTGATGGTGTAACCCGATGAGAAAATCATGGACGCGAAACCGACGAAAATCCCGTCACCCGACACGGTGCTGAGCCCCGATCCGGAGCCGGTGGCGGTCGAGTTTCTCGCGACCGAATTGCCCGAACACGTGCGTTTGTTCTTCGATGAACAGCGCGCCGCGTCGTTGGTCAAGTAAGGCGGAAGCGCTGAATCATCATGCCGCCGTCGTGAAAACGACGCCCGATGCGCGCGGGCCGCGAGGCGCGCATATGGCTCACGCCAGGACCGCGCACGCCCTGTTGTCATGATCTCGCGCGAGCGGTTATGTGCTGCCGCTCGTCCGCTCCGATCCCCACTCTCCTCATCCGTCTCGACTGTGCCGCGCCATCGGTGCACTATGCTGGCGCTTTTGCCCGAAGTCCGATGCGCCGTCGATCGATCCTTTCCCTTCACGTCTCACGTCACGTATCCGCGGCCGCCGCGATGCTTGGCCTGTTGTGCGCGCCCGGCGCGGTTCATGCCGACGGCAACGACACTCCGTTCACCAATGTCATCGCCCTCGTGTCGCAACGCCTCGCGCTGGCCGAGCCGGTGGCGCGCTACAAGTGGGCGCGTCACGAACCGGTCACCGACGAGCCGCGCGAAAATGTGCTGCTGAATCAGGTCGAAGAAAAAGCAAAGTCCGCGCAGATCAATCCGGATTTCGCACGGCAATTCTTCCGCGATCAGATCGATGCGAGCAAGGACGTGCAGAACGCGCTCATCGCCAACTGGCGCGTCGCGAAGGCCAAGCCGGATGGTGCTCCGCCCGATTTCGCCAAGGAAACGCGGCCGAAGTTCGACCGCCTGACGCAATCGCTGATCGGCGCGCTCGCGCGAATCGAACCGGTTCGGCATGCCGACGATTGTCCGCTCAGGCTCGCCGACAGCCTCGCACGCTGGAAACATCTGACGCGCTACGACGCGTCGATGAATGCGCCGTTGATGCACGCGTTATCGCATGTCTGCGCGTTGGGCGGTGTGGGCGCGGTCGGTTGAGGCGGATTTAGGGCAATGCTGATTAAGTCCACCGCTTGTGCTTGTCAGGTGTTATAGAGCGCACGTGCAAGGAGAAAGGCAAACGACGATGAAGCAGCAGACCCTGGCGATGGCCGCGGATCAAGGTGCGGGGTTCGAGACTTGCCGCAAGCACACGCGACGCGACGAGTTGCTTGACACGATGAACACGATCGTTCCGTGGAAAAGAAGCGCTGTACGACAGCACTAGC
>LFLF01000105.1 GCA_001184395.1 Candidatus Paraburkholderia calva
TCCGGCGCGAAGCTCGGACGACCCCCCTCGCGGCGCTCTCATACATCCGCGAAAAGACCGCGTCCATGCGAGTGAGCGCCTCGTTCAACCACAGCCGAATCGGTCGCAGCGGGTGATTGGCCGGAACCAAGTTATCCAGCGTGGTCATCATGAACATCAATTCGGTGTAGCCGTCCGCTCTGCGCATCGTTTCGGTCTCAGTGTCGTTCGATTCCTTGATTCAACGTTTGCCCCGCCCAGTTTGCCCCTTCCAATCAGATCACCCGCGTAAGATGACCCGCGTAGAGGGTATTTCAATAGCCTGTTAATGGTGGACTTAGTGAGCTTAATCAGCGTTGCCTTAGTTTAGGCGAGCATGCAGGCCTTGTAAATCATAGACTTCCAAATCACGCAGATAACGCAGACCTTCGACCGCGGCGCGCGCGCCAGACATCGTCGTGTAGTACGTAACCTTATTGGCCTGCGCGCTCATCCGGATGGACCGCGAATCCGCGATAGCGGCACGCGTTTCGTCCACCGTGGTGAATACCAGCGCGATTTCACCATTTTTGATCATGTCGACGATATGCGGCCGGCCGTCCTTCACCTTGTTGACAACCTTTACCGGCACGCCCGCAGCCGAAATGGCCGCCGCCGTACCCTTCGTCGCGACGATCGGATAGCCCAGTTCGTGCAGCATCTGCGCGACTTCGACGGCCTTCGGCTTGTCGGCGTCCATCACGGTCAGCAGCACCGTGCCCGATTCCGGCAGACGCGAGCCCGCCGCCAGTTGCGACTTGAAGAGCGCTTCGCCGAAGGTGCGGCCCACGCCCATCACTTCGCCGGTCGAACGCATTTCAGGTCCGAGCACCGGATCGACCGCCGGGAGCTTGACGAACGGGAACACCGCTTCCTTCACGCTGAAGTACGGCGGAATGACTTCCTTCGTGACACCCTGCTCCTTCAACTTCTGACCGACCATGGCGCGTGCGGCGATCTTCGCGAGCGGCAGACCCGTTGCCTTCGACACATACGGTACCGTGCGCGATGCGCGCGGGTTCACTTCCAGCACGTAAATGATGTCCTTCTTCGAGCCATCATCCTGCGGCACTTGCTGGGTCGCGAACTGCACGTTCATCAGCCCGACTACGTTCAGCGCCTTCGCCATTGCGGCAGTTTGTCGCTTCAGTTCGTCAACGGTTTCCTTCGACAGCGAGTACGGCGGCAGTGAGCACGCCGAATCGCCCGAGTGCACGCCCGCCTGTTCGATGTGCTCCATCACACCGCCGATGAACACGTCCGTGCCATCGGAAATGCAATCCACGTCGCATTCGATCCCGTCATTCAGGAAGCGGTCGAGCAGCACCGGCGAATCGTTCGATACCTTCACGGCTTCGCGCATGTAGCGCCCGAGATCGCGCGGCTCGTGGACGATTTCCATCGCGCAGCCACCGAGCACGTACGACGGACGCACGACCAGCGGATAACCGATTTCTTCGGCCAGCTTCAGCGCTTCGTCTTCCGCGCGGGCCGTGCGATTCGGCGGCTGACGCAGGTCGAGATCCTTGAGCAGCTGCTGGAAACGCTCGCGGTCTTCGGCGGCGTCGATCATGTCCGGCGACGTGCCGATGATCGGCACACCGTTCGCTTCGAGATCGAGTGCGAGCTTCAGCGGCGTCTGGCCGCCGTACTGCACGATCACGCCGACCGGCTTTTCCAGGTCGACGATTTCGAGCACGTCTTCGAGCGTCAGCGATTCGAAGTACAGACGATCGGACGTGTCGTAGTCAGTCGACACCGTTTCCGGGTTGCAGTTGACCATGATTGTTTCATAGCCATCCTCGCGCATGGCGAGCGCGGCATGCACGCAGCAATAGTCGAACTCGATGCCCTGCCCGATCCGGTTCGGGCCGCCGCCCAGTACCATGATCTTCTTCTTGTCGGTTGGGTTCGCTTCGCACTCTTCTTCATAGGTCGAGTACATGTATGCGGTCTTGGTCGCGAACTCGGCAGCGCACGTGTCGACGCGCTTATAGACCGGGCGCACCTTCAGTTCGTGACGCTTCTTGCGCACGTCGTCCTGCTTCGAACCGATGAGCTTCCCCAGACGCCGATCCGAGAAACCGCTCTTTTTCAGATACAGCAATTCGTCGCGCGTCAGGCTTTCGAGCGTGCGGCCCTCGAGCGCTTTTTCCTTCAGGATGATCTGTTCGATCTGCGCAAGGAACCACGGATCGATCGAGGTCTCTTCGAAGATCTCTTCCATCGTCAGGCCGAGACGGAACGCATCGCCCAGATACCAGATGCGATCCGGACCCGGCTCGCCGATTTCGCGGAGGACTTCGTCGCGGCTCGTGGTCTTTTCGTCAAGACCGTCGACGCCGACTTCCAGGCCGCGCAGCGCCTTCTGGAACGATTCCTGGAACGTGCGGCCCATCGCCATCACTTCGCCGACAGACTTCATCTGCGTGGTCAGGCGCGAATCAGCTTCGCGGAATTTTTCGAACGCGAAACGTGGCACCTTCGTCACGACGTAGTCGATCGTCGCTTCGAACGATGCCGGCGTTTGTCCGCCGGTGATTTCGTTCTTCAGTTCGTCGAGCTTGTAGCCGCACGCGAGTTTCGCCGCGACCTTGGCGATCGGGAAGCCCGTTGCCTTCGATGCCAGCGCGGACGAACGCGACACACGCGGATTCATCTCGATGACGACCATGCGGCCGTCTTTCGGGTTGATCGCGAATTGCACGTTCGAGCCGCCGGTATCGACGCCGATCTCGCGCAGTACCGCGAGCGACGCGTTACGCAGCACCTGATATTCTTTGTCGGTGAGCGTCTGCGCCGGCGCGACAGTGATGGAGTCGCCCGTATGCACGCCCATCGGGTCGAGATTTTCGATCGAGCAGACGATGATGCAGTTGTCCTTCTTATCGCGGACCACTTCCATCTCGTACTCTTTCCAGCCGAGCAGCGATTCTTCGATCAGCAGTTTGCGCGTCGGCGAAAGATCGAGACCATGACGGCAGATTTCCTCAAACTCTTCCTTGTTGTACGCGATACCGCCGCCCGAACCGCCGAGCGTGAACGACGGACGAATCACGGTCGGATAGCCGCCGCTGCCGGTGGCTTCCGCGATCTGCGCCTGAACGGCGAGCGCCTCTTCCATCGAATGCGCGATGCCCGACTTGGCCGAACCGAGGCCGATCTTGGTCATCGCGTCCTTGAACTTCTGGCGGTCTTCCGCCTTGTCGATCGCTTCCGGCGACGCGCCGATCAGTTCGACCTTGTACTTTTCCAGCACGCCGTGATGGAACAGATCGAGCGCGCAATTCAGCGCGGTTTGTCCGCCCATGGTCGGCAGGATCACATCCGGTCGCTCTTTGGCGATGATGCGCTCGACCACTTCCCACGAGAGCGGCTCGATATAGGTGATGTCAGCCGTGTTCGGGTCGGTCATGATCGTCGCCGGATTGCTGTTGACGAGGATGACCTTGTAGCCTTCCTCACGCAGCGCTTTACAAGCTTGCGCGCCCGAGTAATCGAACTCGCACGCCTGGCCGATGATAATCGGGCCCGCGCCGATGATGAGGATGCTCTTGATGTCTGTGCGCTTCGGCATAACTGCTCTCGATGAATATTTGCGTTAACCTGTTCTGTGCTTGTGCTTTTAAGCGGCGACCTTCGCCGACTCCATAAGCTTGATGAAGCGGTCGAACAGATACGCGATGTCGTGCGGGCCGGGTGACGCTTCCGGGTGGCCCTGGAAGCAGAATGCGGGCTTGTCGGTGAGCGCGAAACCTTGCAGCGTGCCGTCGAACAGCGAGACGTGCGTAACCTTCGCGTTGGCGCGCAGCGTCGAGGCATCGACCGCAAAACCGTGGTTCTGCGACGTGATCACCACACGGCCGTCGTCCATGTCCTTCACCGGATGATTCGCGCCGTGATGGCCGGTCTTCATCTTCATGGTTTTCGCGCCGACCGCGAGGCCCATGATCTGGTGGCCGAGACAGATGCCGAAGGTCGGAATGCCCTTCGCGATGAACTCGCGCGTCGCGGCGATGGCGTAGTCGCACGGTTCCGGATCGCCCGGGCCGTTCGACAGGAAGATGCCGTCCGGATTGAGCGCGAGCGCGTCCGTGGCGGTCGATTGCGCGGGCAGCACGGTCACGCGGCAACCGCGTTTGGCCAGCATGCGCAAGATGTTGCACTTGACGCCGTAGTCGAACGCGACAACGCGGAACTTCGGTGCTTCCTGGCCGCCGCAACCACTGCCCAGACGCCATTCGGTCTGGGTCCACTCATAAGGCTTTTCCGTCGAAACGACTTTCGCCAGGTCCATGCCCGCGAGGCCGGGGAACGACCACGCGAGACCGAGCGCCTTCGCTTCGTCGTCGCTGCCGGCGAGAATGCAGCCATTCTGCGCGCCCTTATCGCGAAGGATTCGCGTGAGCTTGCGCGTGTCGATGCCCGCGATCGCGACGACGCCTTGCGCCTTCAGATAGTCGGAGAGCGATTGCTCGGAACGGAAATTCGATGCGAGCACTGGCAGGTCACGGATGATGAGGCCGGCGGCATGGACTTTGGTGGCTTCGACGTCTTCGGCGTTCACGCCGTAGTTGCCGATGTGCGGATAGGTTAGCGTGACGATCTGGCGGGCGTAACTCGGATCAGTCAGAATTTCCTGATAGCCGGTGATGGCGGTGTTGAACACCACTTCGCCGATCGTCGAACCGGGCGCGCCGATCGATTGACCACGAAAGACCGTGCCGTCGGCAAGTGCGAGAAGTGCGGGGAAAAATGACGGCAACACGGGAAGCTCCTTGGGAACACCCTGTTACCGACCTGCCTGTTCGAAACTCAGGCTGAGCACCCGACGTGCGATGACGCGGGTTTGCTTCGCGCGTTGACGGCGGCGCGCAGACTCGCTTCGGTGGCATCCCTGAAGCCTGTTCGCAAGGTGTGAAGACGCGTGACAGGGGCGATCGGCGGCATGCGGCGCTGGCGGCTGGGCGCTGCTTACGAACGGTGTGTGGGTAGGCTCTAGGGCGCGAGTTTGATATGCTTAAAATGCTTAAACAGTTTTAATTATAGCGGGTACACGCCGAATCCGCAAAATTTGGGAGCTGTCTGGTTGCTTCCCGCGCGGCTCCTGACGCGCCCACACCGCAATGTGCGCCGACGCCGACCTGGAAGCCGAAGATCTCAACAGGAAGATGACAAGCGTGAGCGTGGTGTTCACGCGCCCGATCATGTGCGGCGGGAAGTACTCCGACATTACCGCGTAACTGAGGATGTCCGTGCCGCCGAACACGCCGTAAGCCGCGAGCAGTAATTCGGGCGGCAGCGGCACACGCAGCACCATCAGCAATTGCGTGGCGACGAACAGCGCCATGCCCGCGCCGCAAAACGCGTAGACCGACACGCCGCGCGCCGCAGCACCGAAGCCGATGCAGCCGAACATCATCGCAAAGCCGAGCACAGAGACGAAGACGAGCGCCGCCGCGCGTGGGCGTAAGTGGCATGACATCGAGCAGATAGGAACGAATCCAGAGCGATTGCATCGCGTAGAACACGCCCTGCATGACGACCGAAAACGAGGCGATTTTCCAGAACGCCGTGCTCTTGAGAATGTGCCAGGTGCCCTTGAACTGCGTGACGATATCTGCCTGATGATGCGCGTCGGTCTTGCGCGGCGCGAACAGCGCGATGGCTGACGCGACCACCAGCGTGAACATACCGAGGCCGACGCAGACCTGTCGCCACGTCGCCACATGCAGCAGCGATGCGAGCGGCGAGCCGACCACCACGCCGCCCAGATTGCCGACGGCCATCGTGAATCCGTTGATCAACGGCAGACGCGCCACCGGAAAATGTTGCGCGGAAGCTTTGAACGCGGTGCTCAGGCAGACCGACACACCTACGCCGATCAGCAATCGCCCGATCATCAGTCCGGCCAGACCATGCGCCGAACCGAACGTCCAGATGCCCGCCGCCACGAAGATCAGCATGCCGGCGGTGACGAGTGTCGGCCGAAGTGATCGAGCAGCACGCCAACGGGAATCTGCGCCAGCGCGAAGCCGATGAAATACAGCGACGTCAGCAGACCGAGGTCCACGACGGACAGGCCGAGATCGTGTGCGATAAGCGGCGCGAAGCCGAGATTGACGCCCCGGAATACATAGGAAACGAAGTATCCGGCGGCGAACAGAAAAAAAGACTCTCAGGCGAACGGAGGACGACATGCGATGACGAGCGCGGCGTGGGATTATTTTTGAAACGCCAATTTTTAACTGGTGCTGCCAAATGAAAACGCCGTCACCTTGGTGACGGCGTGGAATAAACAACAGCCGATCGACCGCGCTTATTTCTTCTTTTTGGTGGAGGCGTGCGCCGGAGCGGCGGCCTTGGACGAATGCGCAGCACTCGACGCGGACACCTTGCTGACCTTGGCTGGCGCGGACTTGCCCTTCGCCTTCGATGCCGGCACGTGCGTACCGATGCGCGACACGCCGCCCGCCGACTTGCCCGACACCGTCTCGACGCGTACCGAACCCGGTTCCGCCAGCACCGCGCGCCCGTACGGCACGTGCAGCACGACGACCTGCCCCGGCATGAACATTTCACGATGCGTGCGGTTCCACGCGCGGATCTGCCCGACCGACACGTCGTAGCGATCGGCGAGCGTGGCGATCGACTGCTTGCGACGCACGTGGATCAGCATCTTGCGCGTATCCGGCACGTCGCGCTCGACGGCAAGCATGGCGTTTTCAGCGACGTCGGCACTGATGTCCTCGTCGTCATCGGTACGCGGCACGACGATGGTCGAACCCGGCTTCAGACGCATGCCCGCCGGAATGCGGTTCACCGACATGAGTGTATCGGCATCGACACCGATTTTTTCGGCGATAGCCGCCGGGCGCGCGCGCGCGGTGACCGTATAGGTGGTCCAAGACGACAGCGCGCCCGAATAAGAACCGAGATTCTTCTGGAACACCACCGCATTGTCGAACGGCAGCAGGATCTGCGGATTGGTCGCGCCGAGAATGACCGGCTTCGAGAACGACGGATTGAGCGAGCGGAATTCCTCGCCGCTCATGTTCGCGAGTTTCGCAGCCATCGTCACATCGATGTCGCGCGCGGTCGTCACCGTGACGAAGTACGGATGATTCGGAATGTCCGGCAGCGTCAGGGCGTACATTTGCGGATTTGAGACGATGTTCTTGATCGCCTGCAGCTTCGGCACGTAATTGCGCGTCTCGTTCAGCATGCGCAGGCTTTCGTAGTCGGTCGACAGCCCGGCCGCTTCGTTACGCGCGATGGCGCGCTGCACGTTGCCTTCGCCCCAGTTGTACGCGGCGAGCGCCAGATGCCAGTCGCCGAAAATATCGTGCAGACGCGAGAGATAGTCGAGCGCGGCGCTGGTCGAGGCCAGCACGTCGCGACGCTCGTCCTGCCACATGTTCTGCTTGAGGTTATAGTCGCGGCCGGTGCCAGGCACGAACTGCCACATGCCCGCCGCCTTCGCAACGGACAACGCCTGTGGGTTATAGGCGGACTCGATGAACGGCAGCAGCGCCAGTTCCGTCGGCATGTGGCGCTGCTCGAGTTCCTCGACGATGTGATAGAGGTACTTCTGCGAGCGCCCCGTCATGCGCTCCACGTAGTCCGGGCGCTGCGCATACCAGTCGACCTGCATGTCGACGAGATCGCTTTGCAGATCAGAAATCTGGAAGCCCGCGCGAATGCGGGACCAGAGATCCGCCGAGCCGGCGAGAGCCGTAACGGGGGTCTTGTCTACGTCGATGGTTTCCTTGGCTGCGGCGGTGCGGCGAATCGTGTCGGCGACTTTTTGCTGCGAGGCTTCGATGGGGGTGGCATTGGCTGTGGTGAAGCTGGGCGCTGTCGGAACTTGACTGGCGCAGGCGGCCAGCGTGAGGACGGATAGCGCACTAAGTGTTAGTCGCATGAACGTCTCGGCATCCAAAGGATGATGCTTGGAAATTTGAAGCCGATGGTACGGAACCGCATTTAAGACGTCAATAAGAATGCACGCAAAACCTCTGCAAAATCCGGCATCTAACCAAAATCCGGCATCTAACGGCGTTTCCTACGATTGGGATGAAGTTGACCACAAATTCGTTCGGGTTAGCGGAACTTGTCCTTCCATCTGTGCATCAGGGTGAACGCCGTCAGGCGGTCTTCCACGGGTTCGCTGAACTGCAGCGACAGCGCCCCGCACGATCGGAACGTCGGTTCGCAGGAAAGGATTCACCGCTTTTTCATGGCCGATGGTCGTAGGCAGCGTCGGCTTGCCGGCCGCGCGCAACGCCTGGGCGTCTTCGCTCCACCGCTCGAGGTCTTCGTTTTGCTAGTCGCACGCCAGCGCGAACCGGATGTTCGACAAGGTATATTCGTGCGCGCAGTGGACCTGGGTCAACTCGGGGAGCACCGCGAGCGCATCGAGCGATGCAGCATCTGCTCGGCGGTGTTTTCGAACAGACGCCCGCAGCCGCTCGCGAACAGCATGTCGCCGCAGAAAAGATGCGGCGTGCCGCCCGGATCGGCCGCCTGGAAATACGCGATATGGCCGGCCGTGTGACCCGGAACGTCGATCACCGACAGATCCATCGCGGGGTGCTCGATACGCACCGAATCTCCGCCGCGCAAACGCTGACCGCGCAAACGCTGAATCAGATGCTCGATGCGCTCGCCGGCCGGGCCGTAGACGGGAACGCCGCCCTCGGCCTTTCGGCTATTGAGCAGCGCTTTCACGCCGCCGACGTGGTCGTTGTGATGGTGCGTGAGTAAAATAGCGGTCAGCCGCGTTCGGCGAGGTACGCTTTGACCGGCGCGGCGTCGCCCGAATCGACGACCACCGCATCGCACGAGTCGGAAACGAGCCAGATGTAGTTGTCTTCGAATGCCGGTACTGGCACGTATTCAAGCGCTTTCTGGGCAAGGTGAATTCATAGCGATTCTATGGCCTCTTGCAGGGCCGAACATTAACGCGGCAACCGAACATGTCAGACCGATCGATTATAGACTGGCCCGCCTGGACGAGCTCCGCGCCCGGACGCTACGTGCTCGACTGGGAGCAAGCGCTGCTCGATCAAGTGATCTCGGACATCTTCGGCTATCACGCGTTGCAGCTCGGCATGCCACAACTCGACGCGCTGCGCGAGAACCGCATGACCGGCCGCGCGCTCGTGCTCGACACGGAAAGCGGCGCGAGCGCGCCGTACACCATGCCGTGCGCGGCATCGCCGGGCGTGAGCGCCCTGCCCGCCGCCAGCGCGCCCGAGGGACGCAGCACCGTATGGTGCGATCTGCTCGATCTGCCCTTCGAGGCGCAAAGCGTCGATCTGCTTGTGCTGCCGCACACGCTCGAATTTTCGCCCGATCCGCACCGGCTGTTGCGCGAAGCCGAGCGCGTGCTCTTGCCTGAAGGCCAGTTGATCATCCTCGGCTTCAATTCGTTGAGCCTGTGGGGTGCGCGACAGTCGCTGGGCAAGGTCGCGGGACGGCCATTCGTGCCAGCGGCGCATGAAATGATCGCGTTCACGCGGATCAAGGACTGGATCAAGCTGCTCGGCTTCGACTTTGAACGCGGACACTTCGGCTGCTATCGTCCGCCGCTTCTCACGGACAAATGGCTGCAACGCTATCGTTTCATGGAACCGGCCGGCGACCGCTGGTGGCCCATTTTCGGTGCGGCATACATGATCACGGCGGTGAAGCGCGTGCGCGGCATACGACTCATCGGTCCGCGCAAGCTCAAGAAACCCGCGCTCGCGCCCGGTCTCGCGCCGGTCGCCGCTCCGCACACTCGCAACGAGATTGATGACTGAATCCGCATCGAACAAGGTAATCGACATCTACACGGACGGCGCTTGCAAGGGCAACCCGGGCCCGGGCGGCTGGGGCGCGCTGTTGCGCTACGGCTCTACGGAGAAGGAACTGTTCGGCGGCGAGCCCGCGACCACCAACAACCGCATGGAACTGATGGCCGTCATCGCCGCGCTCGAAGCGCTCAAGCGGCCGTGTCAGTCCGTAATCCACACCGATTCGCAATATGTGCAAAAAGGCATCAGCGAATGGATTCACGGCTGGAAGAAAAAGAACTGGATGACCGCCGCCAAGACGCCCGTAAAAAACGCCGACCTGTGGAAACGGCTCGATGCACTGGTCGCGCAGCATGAGGTCGAATGGCGCTGGGTCAAGGGCCACGCCGGGCATCCCGAGAACGAACGCGCCGATGCGCTCGCCAATCGCGGCGTGACATTGCTCGCCGAAAGCTAATCGCACGCACAACACGCACATCTTCATGCGCCAACTGATACTGGACACGGAAACCACCGGCCTCAACGCCAAGACAGGCGACCGGATCATCGAAATCGGCTGCATCGAGCTGATCAACCGGCGGCTCACTGGCAACAACCTGCATCTGTACGTGAATCCCGAGCGCGACAGCGATCCGGGCGCACTGGCCGTGCACGGCCTCACCACGGAATTCCTGAGCGACAAGCCCAAGTTCGGCGAAATCGCCGCGCAGTTGCGCGACTTCATCGCGGGTGCGGAGCTGATCATCCACAACGCGCCGTTCGACGTCGGCTTTCTCGATGTCGAGTTCGGCATGCTCGGCTTTCCGAAGGTGGCCGAGACCTGCGCGAGCGTGATCGACTCGCTCGCGCAGGCCAAGCAGATGTTCCCCGGCAAGCGCAATTCGCTCGATGCCTTGTGCGACCGCTTCGGCATCAGCAACGCGCATCGCACCTTGCACGGCGCACTGCTCGACTCGGAACTGCTCGCGGAAGTCTATCTAGCGATGACGTGCGGTCAGGAAAGCCTCGTCATCGACATGCTGGGCGATCAGCCGATGGAAGGCGCGGTCGCGACTGTGCGCGTCGCGCTCGATGATCTCGATCTGTCGGTGATCGTCGCGAGCGGCTACGAACTCGCCGCGCACGAAGCCGTACTGAACGACCTCGACAAGGCGATCAAAGGCACGAGCGTCTGGCGCAAGGAAAAGACTCAGGCTGCGGGCGATACCGTCGCCGCATAATTTTTTGCGAATTTGCTTAAAGAAGCTCTTTACGAATAGAAGCTCTTTACGAATCGCGAAACGCCTGACATAATTTTATCGTTATTCGGGTGGTTAGCTCAGGGTGGTTAGCTCAGCGGTAGAGCATTGCCTTCACACGGCAGGGGGCACTGGTTCGATCCCAGTACCACCCACCACTTTCGAGACAATCCTGAGACAGTCAGGTACGATGGCCTCAAAAATGGTGATCCGATAGACGATAGATACAGTCATGGGCACGCTTCAGCAACGTTCGAACGGCAATTGGACCGGCAAGGTCCGCAAGCAGGGCTATCCGGCTCTGTCAGCCACATTCCCCACCAAGAAGAAGCCGCGGTCTGGATTACCGAGCAGGAGTCCAAGATCAACGCTGGTCGTTTCCAGCATCTGGATAGCGAACCGACCGTCCGCGAGATCATACAGCGGTACATGGAAGAAGTCTGCCCCACCAAGAAGGGAAAGCGCGAGGAGGTGTGGCGTCTGAAGGCCATCCAGCGGCACGAGATCGCGTCGTACGCGGTCGGGCAGCTGTCACCTGCCCTTATAGTCTCTGGCGTGACCAGCGGCTCCAAGGGCTTGTGGGCGGCTCCAATGGTCTCGACCTTCAGGCTCCAACGGTGAACCGGGAAATGAACCTGCTCCATCATGTTCTGGAGCACGCTCGTAAGGAATGGGGAATAGGCACCATCGTCAATCCGGTGTCCGAGGTCCGCCGCCCGAAGAACCCGCCCTCGCGGGATCGGATTCTGACGGACGTGGAGAAGGCACATCTATTATTAATGGCGGGCAAGAATCCGCGCTCCCGTTACCTGCCTGAAGTCCTCGAACTTGCGTGGGAAACAGGGATGAGAATGAGACAGGGCGAAATCGTGCCGCTGGAGATCGAGCGCGTCGATCTGGAGGGATATGTCGTCAGCTTGAAGGAGGGAACCACGAAGAATGACGCGGCGCGGACTGTACCGTTGTCCAGCCGAGCGGTGGCGATACTGAAGAAAGCAATTGGTGGTCGGACCAAAGGCCGGGTGGCCGAATCTGACGACGGAGGCGGTAAAACACGTGCGTTCATCCGGCTTCGGGAGAAGTCAGGTGACAGGATGTCACCTTTCGTGACTCGCGTCATGCGGCGACGACTCACTTCGTGGAGCTTGGGCTGTCTGATACAGAGGTCATGTCCATCACCGGACACAAGACCGCCGCGATGATGCGTCGGTACACCCACCTCCGGGCGAAGGAGTTGGCGAATAAGCTCGGCTGACGTGCCGCGCGCAGAATGAATGTGTACATGTGGTCGAGCAGATAGCAGAACGGCTCGTCAGCACCGAAGCACACCGGCCGGCCAATGAACTCCATCACTCGGACGGCTGCGCGGCCGAGTTTTCGTGGACGAGTCGCTAGACTCCGGTCATGGACTGGCACGTAGACCGCATCAGCAGCCCGCCAGCAGGTTCCAGCCACCTCACTAGGAATTTCCCAGGGCCACACTTCTCATCTACCTTAGCAGGCTCTACGCGGCCTGTCAAGAGGCGCAGCTTCAGCACGTACGGGTCGAACTTGAACGTCCTCACTTGTTCACCGCATAGAATGCCCGCAGCCCGGTCAATTGATCGTTGCAATTGTCGAGCGTGGTCTGATAGTCGTGGACGGCTTGTGCCAGCCCATGATGTGCGCTCAGCCAGCCGACGAGCTGCAGCACCAGCCGGCGCGCGGCGAACAGCAGCGCCTCAGCATTGGCCATACGCGCCTGCAATTCGAGCCGCGCCTCGAACGATGCCGGCACGACGCCTCGCGCGGATCGGGCGCCTGCCCGTACGCCTGCGAAAGCCACAGCAGAATGCCCGGCCCAAGCGTCGCGCGACACCCTTGCGCGGCAGGTGGAGCAAATCGGCAAGCGTCGCCCAGCCGATTTGCTCGAACACATTGCCATGCGATTCCGCAGACGGCACTAGCGAAACGGGCAACGCATCGAGCACGCACGAGCGTCATCTCCTTCACGATACGCACCTGACGCGTCAGGCGACGCGTGCGTGCATGCGCGAGCAGCCACGCGCCCCAGGCGGTCGGCGCCCAGCCCATGCGCGAGGTGAGGCCGCCGCCTTTCACCGTCGACATCACTTTCGACAACAACGCGCGCAAACAGCCGAACAGCCGCGTGCTCGCGCCGACTTCCAGCAACACCGTGTTCGCATGCGCGAGCACGACTTTGGGCGTAAACGCGAGCAATGCCAGACGACGGATTCAAGCGCGCGCGTTTCCGCTTCGATATCGACGGCAAGCAGCGTTAAATGCGGCGCCAGCGCGAACGCATGCGAGCGCGTGCGCCCGGCCGCCCGCCGAGCCTGAACGCGATGAGATCGGGCATCAGAATGCGCGCGTGGTCGGCGAGCGCAAAGCATGGCTGCGTAGTGTCGTCTACCGCTTGCGCATCATTCCCTGCCGATGTCGCTCCAGGCGAAGTCGAGCTCCCCGGTGCGCAGGGCATCGAGGGCAGCATGACTGCTTCGAGCGATAAAAGCGGCAATGTCACCGCTATCCACAACATCTCTGACCTCTCGTACTTTCGCGTTCCGTGCCTGCCGCCTTTCCTCATGATGCGCGCGCCGAATGGATTCGGGCAGCGCGGACATCTGGATCGGCAAGCACAACTGCAACGGCTTGCCGAGCAGCGGACCGCGCCGCTTGATGATATCGATCTCGAGCATGACGGTCTGCATCCACTCGCGACGGTTCATCGTCTGCGCGTTGGCCGGCAGGATCGGCTTGCAGATGCGCCACCGACGATTGCTTCGCTGCATTGAGCGGCCGAAACAGAAATGCCAGCGAGTGCAATTCCTGCGCCGCCACTTGCAGACGGCGCAGCACTTCGGGACGCACTTGCGGCAACCAGATCAACACCGCGCCGATCCCTTCCTGCTTCAACGACTGCTCGGCAACCCACAGCACTTGATCCTCGGGTGCCTTGACCCACACGAGCTGCTGGTCGGGATTTTCATCGACCGAAACGCGACTAGGTTCGGCACCCAAGGCGGCGCGACGAAACGACGGTTCGACCTCTACTCGCGGTCAACTCGCGCAGCGAACGCGCAAGCAGCCTGATTTCCCCGACACCGTTCTCTTCGATCAAGAGTTCAGTGACGGAGCCGGGCATCCATCCCGCGCCGGGCAATGCAGATCGAGCATGCGATGCCCGCTCGACACGCCGCTCGTATCTTCTGACGCGCCTATCGCCTCGCCCTGCCACAACTGATGTTCCAGGTGAGACGTCAGCCTGATATCGACCAATGAAAGTGCTGCACCCATGAGCTTTCCCCGTGAAACGCGAATGCGCGGGCCTGCTCAAGGGACGAGCATGCGTTGGCCTCTGGTTATACTGTACATTTATACAGATTTTGACGGGATGGATAAACGGCGGAAGAGACTCCATGCGGACGCGGGTGAACCGTGGCGTCAGTGCTGGAGATGCAGGCGCAAGGCTGTTGATTTGGTGATCCGTGCCAGCGCGGATGCGTGTTCGGCGCGTCAACGCAAAAAGCCCCGACGCTGCGAGTCGGGGCTTTTTGTTTTACGGCATGGAGGAGCCTGACGATTACCTACTTTCACACGGGCGATCCGCACTATCATCGGCGTGGAGTCGTTTCACGGTCCTGTTCGGAATGGGAAGGGGTGGTACCGACTCGCTATGATCACCAGGCATGACTTGTTGTCGTCGCGTTAAGTGACGTGACGACCAATCTGGGAAGAAGTAGTTGGGTGGCGATTGCGTAGCACACGCTTTGTTACTTGCCAGTGGCGTAAAACACACTGGTTATAGGATCAAGCCTTACGGGCAATTAGTATCAGTTAGCT
>LFLF01000106.1 GCA_001184395.1 Candidatus Paraburkholderia calva
GAGCAAGGCGTCTATGGAGATAGCGCCTATGCGAGCCAGAAAGCGCTGATGCGTGGCAAGGCCGCCAAGGCACGCGACTTCACCAATCAGCGTACGCGTCGGGCGGGCGAAATTGACAAGGTAGCGCGCGGCAAGAATCGCAACAAGTCGAAGATCGGTGCTCGCGTTGAGCAGGGGTTTGCTGTTGTCAAACGCCTGTGGGGCTTCACGAAGGTGCGCTATCGGGGTCTGGCGAAGAACGCCAATCGGGCTTTCGTTGCGCTGGCGTTGACCAACGTTTATCTTTCGCGCAAGCGATTGATGGCACAGGTTCGCCCGTAATGGGGGAAAGCGGGCCGCAGGCCCAGGCGCAACACCCTGGTGGACCGGAAATCCAGGCGCAAAGCCTCACTCACGATGAATCTGCCGCTGTTTGCGCCTGAATCGATGAATACAACCGGCTGCTTCAACGTTGCCTTAGGACTCGGCCGATTCGCGGGGGTCATGCCGGTTTGCGGCGTACGCGCGGTGCTGGCATCCGCGTTCGCCTGCGCTCGCATGGCGGGCCGCTTGTGCCGAAGCCTTGCTCGGCTGCGGCGACGCGGCGGGGGCATCCGGCTCGCAGCCGCGCCGGGACTCGGCCGCCGCCCGGTGCACCCGGTCCACAGCTTTTCGAGCGCGCTTTCGGCCATCGGCTTGATGACGGTGCCGGAACTCTGCGCGTCCCATGTCTGCACCGAGAACGGATGAGCGCGCAACTCCTCGCGCGTCACTACCACAGGCTCTCGTGGGCATCGACGAGAAAGTCGTAGACGAAATCGATGCACAGCCGGTAACCGCGCTTGCTGAGCGAATCCGGCACTTCATAAGATGCGCGCGTGACATAGCCCGATGCGAACACGCCCTTCGGCTCCTGCGTCACGCGGATGCAGGAGCACGCGGTCGCCCGGCAGCAGGCCGCGCGCGGTGCCGCAGCCCCAGACATCGGTGACGGCTTCGCTCGCGGCGACGCGACGCGCGATGTCCGGCAACTCCGGCCACGGCCATTTCTTGGGGCTCCAGATCAGCAGGAAGGTGGTCATCGGCGGTCAGTTTTAATGGCGGGAAGTAAGCGACGAGCTTAACCCAGGCGCGCACTGGAGAGCGGTCGCGATGAAGGTCTCGCTTACAATGAACGAACGTTCGCCGCCCCCCGCGCGCGACACCGCCACTCTCCATTTCAATGCCCGATACCATCCGACGCCGGCTCGATGGCCGGCTGATCCTGCTGCTCGGCGCGCTCGCCGCGTGCGGCCCGCTCTCCATCGATATGTATCTGCCGAGCCTGCCTTCATTGGCGGCCTCGTTCGGCACGAGTCCCGCCGCCGCGCAGAGCACGCTCACGAGTTTCATGTTCGGCTTTTCGTTCGGCATGCTGCTGTACGGCCCGTTGTCCGATGCCTATGGACGGCGGCCCGTCTTGCTCGGCGGCATCGTTCTGTATGCGCTCGCGAGCATCGGCTGCATGGCCGCATATTCCATCGACGCGCTGATCTTCGCACGCTTTCTGCAGGCGCTCGGCGCGGGCGCGGCCTCGGTGCTGGCGCGCGCCATCGCCCGCGATGCCCACGATTTGACCGATGCCGCCCGTGTGCTGTCCATGCTCGCCATCGTCACCTCGATCGGCCCGCTGCTCGCGCCGCTGATCGGCGGACAGTTGCTGCTATTGGGCGGCTGGCGCGTGGTGTTCGTCGCGCTGACGCTGTTCGGCGCGGTGTGTGCCGTGACCGCGTTCCTGCGCGTGCCCGAGACCTGGCCGAAGGAGAAGCGCGCGAGCGCGGCGCTCGGCAAGTCGTTCGCCGCATATGGCCATTTGCTGACCGATCCGGTGACCTGGGGTCATATGATGTGCGGCGGCATGGCGTTTGCCTCGATGTTCGCGTATATCACCGCGACGCCGTTCGTCTATATCGATTACTTCCATGTGAAGCCGCAGCACTATGGTTTGCTGTTCGGGTTGAACATCGTCGGCATTATCATCGGCAATATGATCAACACGAAGTTCGTCGGCCGCTTCGGCGCGATGAAGATCATTTCGGCGGTGTCGTTTATCAGCGTGGCGGCGTCGCTCGCGGTCGCGTTCGTGTCGCTGACGGGGCTCGGCTGGCTAGGGTCGATCGTCGTGTGCCTGTTCTTCGTGGTCGGCGTGGTCGGCCTGCTGTCGGCGAATTGCACGACCGAACTGATGCATCGCTATCCGCGCAACGCGGGCGCGGCCGCCGCCGTGTTCGGCGCGATGCAGCTCGTGCTCGGCGCGCTCTCGAGTCTCGCGGTCGGCGCCTTTCACGACGTCTCGCCGCATGGCATGGGCATCGTGATCGGCGTGTGCGGCGTGCTAACCTTCGCTGGCCGCACGCTGGTGCTGCGCTCGCATGCGGCGCCTGTGAAGGTCTGAGCCGGGCCGCGTCGTCGAGGAAGCGTCACTTCAGCGGGCCGATCGCTCGCGCGAGGAAAGTAAACGCCGCCGCTTCCGCCTGCGCGACGGCTTCCGGCTCGACGCCCACGCCATGTCCGCCGTCGTCCGTTTCCTGATACCAGACGTTTTCGTGTCCCTGCGCCTGCATCTTCGCGGCCATCTTGCGTGCGTGGCCGGGATGCACGCGGTCGGTCGCTGGCCGATGACGTGAACAGCGCGGGCGGATACGTCACGTCTGCTTTCACGTTCTGATACGGCGAGTACGTCATCAGATGATGCAGATCGTCCGCGTCGTCCGGATCGCCGTATTCGTCGATCCACGACGCGCCTTGCAGCAGCAGATGAAAACGCGCCATGTCGATGAGCGGTACCTCCGACAACACCGCGCCGAACAGATCGGGACGCTGCACCATGCACACTGCCGTCAGCAGGCCGCCATTGCTGCCGCCGCGAATGCCGAGTTGCGCCGCCGATGTGACGTTGGAATTGATCAGCGCCTGCGCCACCGCGATGAAGTCGTCGAACGAGACCTGACTGTTCTCGCGCAACGCCGCCTGATGCCACGCCGGCCCGAATTCGCCGCCGCCGCGAATGTTCGCGATCGCGTACAGGTCGCCGCGCTCGAGCCACGCAATGCCGGCGGTCGCGTCGTATTGCGGATCGAGCGCGACTTCGAAGCCGCCGTAGCCGAGCAGGCAAGGGCGCGCACCGTGTCGCGTTCGGCATCGCGGCCAATCAGCCAGTACGGAATGCGTTCGCCGTCCGGCACGACCGCGTGGCGCCCTACGGCGGTGAGGCCGCTGGCACCGAACTGCGCGGGAAGGCGCGCGGGCGCCACGGTGCATCGTCCGACAGATCGGCGTGATGCAGCGACGGCGGCGTCAGAAAATGCTCGACGTGGATTAGCACGGTGTCGTCGCGCTCGCCGTCGATGGAATCGACCCACGACTGGCTCGCCTCGGGCAGCGCAAAGTCGCGCGTCTGCCACGGCGCGTCGAAGTCGGCGGGCGGGCGCATTAGCGTGCCGTTCGGCGTGCCGTCATCAATTTGCGAGACGATCAGCCAGTGCTTCGTGAAGTCGGTGCCCGCCAGCACGCGCCGCTTGGACGGCACGAACACGCGGTGAACTGGCGCGAGCTGGCGAGAAACGCATCGCGCCGGATCACGGTGAGCGTGCCCGCTGTGTGACGTCGGCCGTCCGCGTTCCACTGCTTGTGCGGCGTGACGAACAGCCAGCCGTTCCAGTGCTCGATGTCGGCGTGCGCGGGCAGGTCGTATTGCTGCCATTCTTGCGTAAATTTGTCGAGTCAGTAGCGCAGCGTGTCGTAAAAGGTGACCGCGCGCGACGCCAGATGCAGCTTCTCGATGGGATCGTAATCGACGCCCGCCGAGACATCGCGGTGCGTGCCTTCGAAGAAGACCACGGGTGCATCGGCGAGCGGCGTGCGGCTCCAGCGGCGCGACTGGCGGGGGAAGCCGGAGGTGGTCAGCGCGGGTTTCGGATTGCTCTTGTTGTCGTCCCAGCCGACGTAGACGGTATCGCGGTCGATCCACGAGATATCGTGCTTGCCGACCTCGGCAAGCGTGAAGCCGTCTTCGACGAAACGCTTTGCTTCGACAGCGAACTCGCGGACGATGACCGCATCCGAGCCGCCCGGCGACAGGCTCACCAGCGCGCGTTCGTAGTGCGGATAAAGCATGTCGAAGTCGGACAGCGCCCAGCGCGTGCCGTTGCCCGGGCGCGTGTTCAGGTCGAGCGCATCGACATCGAGGATGGTCTCCCATTCGGGCTGGTCGTCGAGCCACGCGTTCCACGGCGTGCGGCGCACAATGCCCAGCGGATGTTCGTCGTTCTGCCACGTGTTGTAGGCCCAGTCGCTGTAACGTGAACACGCGACGATGCGGTCTTTCGACGTGTACGCTTTTTCCAGCCGCGCGGCCAGTTCGCGCGCATCGGGCGGCGCGCCGAAGGCAGCTTCGGTGCGGCGGTTCTGGGCGTCGACCCAGGATTGCACGTGGGCGTCGTCGAGCGTTTCGAGGCCGAGATAGGGGTCGGCGTCATCGGATGCGGGCCAGACGAGTTCGGGATGCGAAGTGAGCAGCGACATGTGATGTGGTGACTCGAAAAGGCAAAACGCCGATTGTGCCGTATTCGCGCGAGCATGCCCGCAAACGAAAAGAGCCGTGCACGGGGCATGGCTTTTTCTATACGGAAGGAGGCCTGATGCCCTCAGGCCAGACGCTCTTCCGTCTGCGGATCGAACAGCACCGCCTTGGACACATCGAATAGCAACGTCATGTTCGACTGCGGCTGTGGATTCGCCACCGGGCGCACGCGCGACACCACGCGCTTGCCGTTCACCTGCCCGAACACGAGCGTGTCCGGGCCGGTCGGTTCGATCACGTCCACGCGCACGTCGATCGGCTGCAGGCTTGCGTCCGCGACGTTGTGCGCGCTGCGCGAATCGGTGATGCGTTCCGGGCGCAGGCCAAGGATCACGTCCTGTCCGACCTTGCCGCGCAGACGGCCCGCGTCGAACGGCAGCTTCAGCACCTGTTGCATGACGCCGGTGTCGAGTTGCAGGCCGACGCCCGAACCCGCTTCCACCAGCTTCCCGCCGATGAAGTTCATCGGCGGCGCGCCGATGAAGCCCGCGACGAACAGGTTCGACGGCGAATCGTAGATTTCCTGTGGCGCGCCGAACTGTTGCACGATGCCGTCCTTTATCACCGCGATGCGGGCGCCTAGCGTCATCGCTTCGATCTGGTCGTGCGTCACGTACACGATGGTCGTGCCCAGCCGCTGATGCAGCAGCTTGATCTCCGAACGCATCTCGATACGTAGCTTCGCGTCGAGGTTCGAGAGCGGTTCGTCGAACAAGAACATGACCGGATCGCGCGCCAGCGCGCGGCCCATCGCCACGCGCTGACGCTGGCCGCCCGACAACTGGCCGGGCTTGCGATCCAGCAGATGACCGATCTGCAGCGTCTCCGACACGCGATCGACGATCTTCTTCTGCTCGTCCTTCGGCATCTTGCGGATGTTGAGGCCAAACGAGATGTTGTCGCGCACGCTCATAGAAGGGTAGAGCGCGTAAGACTGAAACACCATCGCGATATCGCGGTCCTTCGGCGACAGGTTATTGACCGTCTTGCCGTCGATCATGATGTCGCCCTGCGTCACATCTTCGAGACCCGCGATCATGTTGAGCAAGGTCGACTTGCCGCAGCCCGAGCCGCCCACGAGGATCAGGAACTGACCGTCCTCGATGTCGATGTTGACGCCTTTGAGAACCGGCACCCTGTTCGGGTAGGTCTTGTACACGTTACGGATGGAAAGGCTTGCCATGTGTGAATCCTCTATATCTCTATCTAATCCTCTATATATCTATCGAACGATGCTCGCTCGTTGTCCGATTAACCCTTCACCGCGCCGGTCGTCAGCCCACGCACGAAATAACGTCCCGCGATCATGTAGACGAGGATCGTCGGCAAGGCGGCGATGATTGCGCCCGCCATATCGACGTTGTATTCCTTCACGCCCGTCGAGGTGTTCACGAGGTTGTTGAGCGCCACCGTGATCGGCATAGAGTCCACGCCCGAAAACACGATGCCGAAAAGGAAGTCGTTCCAGATCTGCGTGAATTGCCAGATCAGGCACACCATGAAGATCGGCAGCGACACGGGCAGCAGAATTTTCGTGAAAATCGTGAAGAAACCCGCGCCGTCGATGCGCGCTGCCTTCACGAGCTCCGTTGGAATGCTCACATAGAAGTTGCGGAAGAACATGGTCGTGAACGCGATGCCGTAGATCATGTGCACGAGCACCAGGCCGGTGATCGTGTTCGACAGGCCGAGGTAGCCCTGCAGACGTGCCATCGGCAACAAAATGGCCTGGAACGGGATGAAACAGCCGACCAGCAGCATGGTGAACATGGCATCCGCGCCGCGGAAACGCCAGTGCGTGAGCACATAGCCGTTAAACGCGCCGATGAACGACGAGATCAGCACGGCCGGAATCACCATGCGCACGGAGTTCATGAAGAACGGCTCCATGCCGTCGCAGCGCACGCCGGTACACGCGCCCGACCACGCCTTTTGCCACGGCGCAAATGTCCAGTGCGAAAGCGGCGTTAGCAGGTTGCCGGTGCGAAGCTGGTCGAGGTCCTTGAAGGACGTCGAGAGCATCACGTAGATCGGGAACAGGAAGTACAATGCGAAAAGAATCAGCACCGCATAGATGACGGCGCGGCTGATGGTCATCTTAGGCTGCATTGCGCGTGCTCCTCGATTCCAGATACATGAGCGGCACGAGCACGACGACGACGGTCGCGAGCATCATCATCGACGATGCGGCACCGACGCCGAGCTGGCCCCGGTTGAACGAGAACGTGCACATGAAGATCGCGGGCAGCGACGACGACGTGCCCGGACCGCCTGCCGTCAGCGCGACCACCAGGTCGAAGGTCTTGATCGTGATGTGGCAGAGAATCAGCAGCACGGAGAAGAACACCGGGCGCATACTCGGAATCACGATCTTGCGGTAGATGGTGGGCAGCGTCGCGCCATCGACCTGCGCGGCCTTGAAGATTTCTCCGTCGACGCCGCGCAAGCCGGCGAGGAACAGGGCCATCACGAAGCCGGTCGATTGCCACACGGCCGCGATCACGACGCAGAAGATGGCCTTGTCCGGATCGCCCAGCCAGTTGAACGAGAAGCTCGTCCAGCCCCAGTCGTGGAAGACTTTCTCGAGGCCGAAGCCTGGGTTAAGAATCCACTGCCACGCAGTGCCGGTCACGATGAACGAGAGCGCCATCGGGTAGAGGAAGATTGCGCGCAGCGTGCCTTCGTTGCGGATCTTCTGGTCCAGAAGGATCGCAAGGAATAAGCCGAGGAACACGCAAATCCCGATGAACGGAATGCCGAACCAGCCGAGGTTGGCGGCGGAAGTCCACCACACGTCGTTAGCGAAAAGCTGTTTGTACCGGTCGAAGCCGGCGAACACGTAACGCGGCATCAGTCGCGATTCCGACAGCGACAAATAGCCGGTGATGCCGATGAAGCCGTACACGAAGACAAGCGCGATCAGCACGCTGGGCGCGAGCACGAGCTTCGGAATCCAGCGGTCGGCGAGCGCCGCCGACGCGGACGTGCGGCGGGGCGGGTTCTGCGGTTTTTTGTCCGCGGTGAGGGAGGCAGTCACGACTCGACTCCTGGAAGCCGGCGCTCTCGTGCGGTCGAAGTAACGTATCGCACTGTCTGGCGCGCCTTGTTGGCGGAATGGCTGTGCCTCACTGGAAGCAAACGTAGGAAGCAAACGGCGCTTTGATGCGACTAATTCGACTGCGTTGTTGCTCAAACGGCGCGCGTGGAAGCCACGCGCGCCGTTCGTCAGGCAACCACTATTACTTCGTCTTGGCTGCGTTCGCGAGTGCGGCGACCGCGCTCTTCGAATCTTCCGACGAGTTCATGAACTTCGTGACGACGTCGGTCATCGCGCCGGCGACCGCATCGCCTTGCGCCATGCCGTGCGCGAGCGACGGAACGTAGCCGCCCGACTTGATCGCCGTCTGTTCATCAGCGTAGGACTTCTTGGCGCAGTCGTCGAACTTATCCATCTTCATACCCAGACGAACCGGAGTCGAGCCCTTGTTCAGGCTGAACTGCTCCTGGAAGTCCGGCGTCGTGATGGTCTTGGCCAGCGCCAGTTGGCCCGGCGTTGCGGCCTTCTGGTCCTTCTGCTGGAAGAACACGAACGAGTCGACGTTGAAGGTGTAGGCCTTGTCGGTGCCCGGGACCGGCGCGCAGACATAGTCCGTGCCCGACTTCTTGCCCGCGCCCGCGAATTCGCCCTTCGCCCAGTCGCCCATGAACTGCATGCCGGCCTTGCCGTTGATGACCATGGCGGTGGCGAGGTTCCAGTCACGGCCGGTGCGACCGCTGTCGAAGTAGCCCTGAATCTTGCGGACCGTGTCGAACACCTGAACCATCTGCGGCGAGGTCAGCGTCTTCTGGTCGAGGTCGACGATGGCCTTCTTATAGAAGTCGGCGCCTTGCGACAGCACGACGTCTTCCCACAGCGTCAGGTCCTGCCACGGCTGGCCGCCCATCGCGATCGGCATGATGCCCGCGGCCTTCATCTTGTCGGCGACCTGGAAGAATTTCGGCCACGTGGTTGGCGCCTTGCCGCCCGCCTTGTCGAGCGCGGCCTTGTTGATGTACAGCCAGTTCACGCGGTGCACAGAGAAGGGCGCGGCGATGTAATGGCCTTCGGCGTGAATGATCTTGTCGATTTCCGGCGGCAGGTTCTTCTTCCAGTCACCCGCGACGGAGTCGATCGGCACGAGCACACCTTGCTCGGCCCATTCCTGGATCAGCGGGCCCTTGATCTGCGCCGCCGACGGCGCGTTGCCCGAGATCACCTGCGTCTTCAGTGCGGTCATTGCCGCGGCGCCCGCGCCGCCCGCAACCGCGAAGTCCTTCCACTGATAGCCCTGCTTGGTCATGTCGTCCTTGAGCACGCCGACCGCCTTCGATTCGCCGCCGGACGTCCACCAGTGCAGCACCGAGACCGCTTCGGCCGCCTGCACGGCCGAAGCCGTCGCGCCGGACAGAAGACCTGCGACGCACAGCGCACCCATGAGCTTACGAACTTTCATTGTTTATCTCTTCCAGATATCTGAACAGAAACGATTGGCTTCTGACCCGCCAAAAGCATCGAGTAACGCGGTGGTTGAAAAAACGGACAAAACTGCAGTGGTCGAAGACCGGCGTGCTGGGGGGGAAGGGCGTTCGATGCGCGTTGCCGCGTGTGCATCGGGCCTCGGGCCGGCATACTGGTGAACGGCCGCACGGCTCTCAAGAGATGAGTGGGTCGAATCGCAACGGCTGTCTCCTCTTTTGATTTTTGCCTGCCCGCGAGCGCCGCTGTTCTGGTGCGTTGTGCTCGAAGGCGATCCGTAAGGCTGCATGCAATGGATTGTGAGCGGCGCTTCCGGCATGGAAGCGGTTAATTGCCGGCTACTGCCGGCTCCGTTAACATGCGGTCAGTGCACTCAGGGAAAACGCGCAAAGTCTGATTGACACCGCTTTTTTTCTCCGAATCACATTTCCTCTTGATTTGGATTGTAGTTAAACTACAATTCGGTGTCAAAAAAATTTTATTGGACTACGACCAGTCTTTAGAAAGTCTTTAGAATTTAGAACGGTCGCTCGGTTCGATGGCGATTCAGCTCACATACACTCTCCAATTCACGAGAGACTCATGCAAAGTGATACTTCACCTTCGTTCTCTTCGGCGGCACGGGCGATCTGTCCATTCGCAAGATTCTTCCCGCACTGTTCGAGGCGCATCGTGCGGGCATGCTCAATCCGGCCGGCATGATCGTGTCGGTTGCGCGCGAGGCGATCGATCAGGCCGAATACCGCGCATGGGTCGAAGAGCACGTGAAGCCGCATGTATCGAAAATCGGCGTGGACGAATCGGCGTGGCGCAGTTTTCTGGAGCGCATCCAGTACGTTGGGCTGGACCTGGGCCGTGCGGAAGACTATGTCCTGTTACGTGACGCGCTCGTCCAGTACGACGGCACACGCGTCTTCTATCTCGCCACCAGCCCCAAGCTGTTCGTGCCGATCTGTCGCGCGCTGGCGGCGGTCGGGTTGAATCAGCATGCGCGCATCGTGCTGGAGAAGCCGCTGGGCTACGATCTCAAATCGTCCAACGCGATCAACGACGCCGTCGGCGAAATCTTCCAGGAAGAGCAGATTTACCGGATCGACCATTACCTCGGCAAGGAGCCAGTGCAGAATCTCCTCACGCTGCGTTTCGGCAACGCGCTGTTCGAGCCGCTGTGGCGGCGCGAATGGGTCGAGAGCATCCAGATCACCATCGCGGAAGAACTCGGCGTCGAAGCGCGGCGACTTCTATGACAACACCGGCGCGCTGCGCGACATGGTGCAGAACCCCACTTACTGCAACTGCTTTCCATCGTCACGATGGAGCCGCCGCATTCCATGGATTCCGACTCCGTGCGCGACGAAAAGCTGCGTGTGCTGCGGGCGCTCAAGCCCATCGACGAGTGCGATATCAGCGGCGTCGCGGTGCGCGGGCGTGATCCACGGCGTGCAGGTGCCGGCGTATTCGACCGAACCCGGCGTGCGTCCGGACGTCCGGACAGCACCACGGAGACCTTCGTCGCGCTCAAGGTCGAGATCGAGAACTTGCGCTGGGCCGGCGTGCCGTTCTTCCTGCGCACGGGCAAGTGGCTGGCCGATCGCGTCGCCGAGATCGTCGTCAGCTTCCGCGCGGTGCCACTCGGCGCTCGGTTCCATACCGCTGCGCGCGGGCGCCAACCGGCTCGTGATCTGCCTGCAGCCGAACGAGACCATTCGCCTATACTGCCTCGCCAAGCAGCCGGGAGAAGGCATGAATCTCGCAAGCGTGCATCTAGACCTCGCCTTCGATCAGTTCTTCAAGGAAGCGCAGATGGAGGTGTACCAGCGCCTGCTGCTCGATGTGATCGACGGCCGACTCGTGCTGTTCATGCGGCGCGCGCGACACAACAGACCGTTTCGCGCGTCGAGCATCGGGACGTAGCGACTAGCAAGCGGGCGATAAACTAGGACAAGGAGGAGCAGTGATCGAGCTTCGTACATTCGACGATCCGCGCGCCTATTCGGACGCGCTGGCCCACGCCGTCAACGATGCGCTGAAGGCGTCGCTCGCAGCTAAAGGCGCCGCCGATGCATCGGTGCCGAACGCGCACGCCACGCTCGCGGTGTCCACGCTCGCGGTGTCGGGCGGCACGAGCCCGAAGCCGTTCTTGCAGACGCTCTCGCGCGAACTGCTCGACTGGGCACACATCGACGTGACGCTCGTCGACGACCGCTGGGTGCCCGAGAGCGATTCCGCCAGCAATGCGCGGCTCGTGCGCGAAACGCTCTTGCAGCATGCGGCCGCCGCTGCGTACTTCCTGCCGCTGGTCGATATTTCGAAAGCGCTCGAAACGCACGTCGCCGAGCTCAATGCCGATACGCGTATCGACTGCCGGACGTCGTCGTGCTCGGCATGGGCGAGGACGGCCACACGGCATCGATTTTCGCCGACGCGCCCGAGTGGGACTTCGCCATCTCGACGCCGGAGCGTTTCGCGGTACATCCCGGCAGCGCGCCGCATGCGCGCGTGAGCCTGTCGATGTCGGTGCTCAAGCAGGTGAAGCAGGTCTATCTGTTCATCGCAGGCCAGAAGAAACTCGACGTGCTGAATGCGGCGCTCGCCGCGAAACAGAAGAACGCCATCTCGACGTTGGCCAACGATGAAGGAGTCAAGCTCGATGTCTATTGGTGTGCCTAACAAGTCCGCGGCCGCCGCGAACCAGCACGCCGACGGACCGAGGCTCCTCGCCGACATCGGCGGCACCAATGCGCGTTTCGCGCTGGAGACGGCGTCCGGCGAGATCGGGAATATCCGCGTGTATCCGGGCGCGGATTACCCCGGCATCGCGGAGGTGATGCAGCAGTATCTGAAGGACACCAAGGTCGGACGCGTCAATCACGCGGCGATCGCGATTGCCAATCCGGTGGACGGCGATCACGTGAAGATGACCAATTACGACTGGAGCTTTTCCATCGAGGCGACGCGCCGCGCGCTCGGCTTCGACACGTTGCTGGTTGTGAACGACTTCACCGCGCTGGCCAGGGCGCTGCCCGGTCTCACCGACATGCAGCGCGAACAGGTCGGCGGAGGATCGCGCCGGCAGAGCAGCGTGATCGGCCTGCTGGGGCCTGGCACGGGTCTAGGCGTATCGGGCCTGATTCCGGCCGACGACCGCTGGATCGCGCTCGGTTCCGAAGGCGGCCACGCCACCTTTTCGCCGTTCGACGAACGCGAAGACCTCGTGATGCGCTATGCCCGCCGCAAGTTTCCGCACGTGTCGTTCGAGCGTGTTTGCGCGGGGCAGGGGCTGGAACTGATCTACCGGGCACTGGCCGAACGCGATGCGGTGACGGTCGCCGACACGTTCTCCGCTGCCGATGTCACGAGCCGCGCCCTCGCTGGCGAAGCGCTCGCGCTCGAAGCGGTGAACTGCTTCTGCGCGATCCTCGGCACCTTCATGGGCAATATCGCGGTGACGCTGGGCGCGCTGGGCGGCATCTATATCGGCGGCGGCATCGTGCTCAAGCTCGGCGAGCTGTTCCACAAGTCACCATTCCGCGAGCGCTTCGAGTCGAAGGGGCGCTTCCAGCAATATCTCGCGGGCATTCCGACCTACATCATCACGGCGGAATATCCGGCGTTTCTCGGCGTGTCGGCGATTCTCGCAGAGCAGTTATCAAACCGAGCGAACAGCGGTTCATCGGCGGTGTTCGAGCGCATTCGCCAGATGCGCGACGCGCTGACGCCCGCCGAACGCCGCGTGGCCGATCTCGCGCTCAACCATCCGCGCTCGATCATCAACGACCCGATCATCGATATCGCGCGCAAGGCCGACGTCAGTCAGCCGACGGTCATCCGCTTCTGCCGTTCGCTCGGCTGTCAGGGCCTGTCCGACTTCAAGCTGAAACTCGCAACGGGTCTGACCAGCACGATTCCGGTGAGTCACAACCAGGTGCATCTCGGCGACACGGCTACCGATTTCGGCGCGAAGGTACTCGACAACACCGTGTCCGCGATCCTGCAACTGCGCGAGCATCTGAACTTCGAGAACGTCGAGCGCGCGATCGATATCCTCAACGGTGCGCGGCGCATCGAGTTCTACGGCCTCGGGAATTCGAATATCGTAGCTCAGGACGCGCACTATAAGTTCTTCTGCTTCGGCATTCCGACCATCGCGTATGGCGATCTGTATATGCAGGCCGCGTCCGCCGCGCTGCTCGGCTGTGGCGATGTGATTGTCACCGTGTCGAAGTCGGGGCGCGCGCCGGAACTTCTGCGCGTGCTCGAAGTGGCGATGCAGCAGGGCGCGACGGTCATCGCCATCACGTCGAGCAACACGCCGCTCGCCAAGCGCGCGACGGTTGCGCTGGAGACGGATCACATCGAGATCCGCGAGTCGCAGTTGTCGATGATCTCGCGCATCCTGCATCTCGTGATCATCGATATCCTCGTGGTCGGCGTAGCGATCCGTCGCGCCGCGCCGAAACCGGGCACGAAGATCAGCGAGACGGTCGCGAAGACGCGTCAGTCGAGCGACGACGACTCCGCTGCCGTGCTCGACTTGCTGAGCCACGGCGCATCGGGTATTGCGCGGGATTGAGGCGTATCGAAGGGCGATAAAAAGGACGGTTCGTGTGAACGAGCCGTCCTTTTTCTTATTCGGAGCTATGAGTTGGGGCAGGGATCCAGCAGCGCCGCCACCGCGATGTAGCGCCGGCGCGCATCGTCGCGAGCGACGCCGCCCCGGTTTTGCCTACCTCAGAACGAATGCTGAATGCCCGCGTACACACCCGTCTGACTCTTGCCCGGCAACGGATTGTCTGTCGCGGCCGCCGAGCCGTAGTTGTTGGTGTTCAGGCCGTATTGCGGTCTTGCTGTTCGTACGGTGGCGACCTGACGATCGAACAGCGTGCGTTTGGACAGGTTGCACGAGCCGCCGACCGTGTAGATGGTCGCGTTGCCCGCGCCGTTATTCCCGTTCACGTGATATACCGCGCCGATCAGCGCGGCTGCCGGCGTTGCCTGCCAGGTCAGGCCGCCCCATTCGTGATCGAGCGTGGTCGGCTGGCCGGGCAACTGGCCCGCCATGCCCGAACTGCGGATCACCTGGTAATCGCCCTGCAGCTTGAATTGGCCGAGGAAGACATTGACCATCGCGGTGTATTCGCGCGAGTATGAAAAGATGCCGTTGCGCGAGCCGTCGTTGAGCGTGTTGTATGTGCCGCTGAGCTTGTGCTGCCGAGCCGGCCGTTGTTCGGATTGCGGATTTCGTCGTAGATGCCGCGAATCTGGAACAACGGGGCGGTGTACGTAGCCGATCCTGAACAATTCCTAAAGCTTTATCCCACCAAGCACTCCAGCCCAAACCATGTTGAGCGAATTGCAGGAAGCAGGCATATTAACGCTTAAATCCTGTATTTTTCGACGAGGTGCGGATG
>LFLF01000107.1 GCA_001184395.1 Candidatus Paraburkholderia calva
AGAATGCGACATTAGCAGCACCTGAATCAACGAAGTCCAGCGTTAAATTAGTTGGGTCTGAACGTCGCGTTGGCTCTTTCGAATGAGTAGGCGCACATTCAAAAAAACTATTTCAACAGCCTGCTAGAGATTTTCCTCGCGCTCTTGCACAGCGGTACGCTCGTGATCGCGCCGGAAGAGGCGCGCCGCGATCCGCAGGCGCTGCATCGCCTGCTGCGAGTACGTGACGCATGCGATCCTCGCGCCGGTGCTGCTGCAAAGCCTGTCGCGCGAACCGTTGCCTGCATTGCGCTTGCTCGCGTTCGGCGGCGATACGTTCGACGAAACCACCGCGCGCCACTGGGCCGGGCAGACGCAACTGTTTTCGCTATACGGTACGGCCCGACCGAAACCACGGTGATGGCGACCGCCGGGCGCATCGAGCCGGATGGCCGGATGCACCTGCTCGGCCGACCGCTGCCGGTTACGACGTGTATATCCTCGATGCGGACGGACAGCTCGCGCCAGCGGGTTCGGTCGGCGAGTTGTGCATCGGCGGGGACAATCTGGCGCGCGGCTATCGCAACGAGCCGACGCTGACCATGCAGCGCTTCATCGCCGATCCGTTCGCGGGCAAGCCGTACGCGCGGATGTAACGCACCGTCGACCTCGGCCGCACGCTCGCCGACGGCACGATCGAATATTTCGGCCGCAACGATGCGCAGATCAAGCTGCGCGGCTTCCGTATCGAACTCAGCGAGATCGAGAATCAACTGGCGAGTGTGCCGGGCGTGGAGCATGCCGCCTGAGCGATTCGCGGCGAGGGCGAGCAGCGTTACATCGTGGCGTATTACGTCGTGCGCCCGGAGGGTGCGGTGGATGAGCACGCGTTGCGCGCGTATCGCGGCGTCGTTGCCGGACTATATGGCGCCCCGCGCGTTACATGCGGATGGACGCGTTGCCGGTGTCAGGCTCGGGCAAGATCGATCGCCGGACGTTGCCGGCGCCTGTCGCGCAGTCGGTCGGCGAGCCGCCGCATCCCGGGCTGGAGGCGAAGATCGCGGCGGTCTGGTGCGCGTTGCTGAAGATCGAGCGCATTGGCCGTGACGACGACTTTTTCCACCTCGGCGGCAATTCGATTCTCGCAATGCGCATGCATGCGCGAGTGCGTGCCGAGACCGGACTCGAATTCGCGCTGCCCGCGTTCTATCGCGCGCCATCGCGGATACCGCCGCACCGCTCGATGCACTCGACGCGGCATTGCCTGCGTTGCCGGCCTGGCGCGAGGCGCCGGTTCGCTGCGTGATCCTCACGGGCACGAGCGGTTTCGTCGGCATTCACCTGCTCGAAACGTTGAGCCGCGAGGGGGCGAAGGTCGTCTGTTTGCAGCGATGCGATTCGCCCGAAGCGAGACTTGCGCGACTCGCCAGTGAAGCGCGCACGGCCGGCCTCGGCATCGATTTTTCGCGTGTGGATGTCGTGAGCGTGGATCTGGCGGAGCCGCGTTTCGGTATCGCGGAGGCGGACTGGACGCGTCTCGCCGAAGAGGGCGACGCAATCCTTCATTGCGGCACATTCGTGCATCATCTGCGCGGCTACGGCGGGTTGAAGGCCGCGAACGTGGACAGCACGGAAGCGCTGTTGCAACTGAGCCTGACTATGCGACGCAAGGCGTTGTGCTTTGTCTCGACCATGTCCGTTCCCATGATGCTCGAGGGCGAGCAACGCGTCGAAGAGTGTATCGACGCGACGCGGCCGCTGTCCGACAAAGGCTATCTGCTCGGCAAGTGGATGAGCGAGCAGCGCATGGCGGCATACAGCCGCGCGCACGACTTGCCCGCGACGGTGGTGCGCGTCGGCAATGTCATGGAGCACAGCCGGACCGGTCACAGCAACTACCGTCACAACCATTTCTGGCTGTTCAATCAGGGCTGCATTCAGTTGGGCGCGTATAGACATCGAGATGATGCCGGTCGATGTGCTGGCGCGCGTAATCTGTGCTCTCGCCTTGCATTCGCGTGAGGGGTTGCAGGTCGCGAATCTGCAGAATCCGGTGAGCATCGGGCAGCGCGAATGGTTCGAATCGCTCGCGGAATTGGGACTGGTCGCGACGCCCGAAGCGCCCGCTGCATGGCGAAAGCGGCTCGCCACGCTCGACGCCGGCAATAGACATGCGCTGCTGCGCGACTTCTATACGGGCGATCTGAGCTAGCACGAGATGCCGGTGGTGGAGCAGATCGGCACCATCGGCCGTGCGCAATTCGGCCTTGGCGTCGCGGTCGATTACGGCCGGCTGATCGAGCTTACGTGCGCTATTTGCGTGCGGAGGGCTTCTTGCCGGCGAGCGAATCGGACGCTGAGGTGGTGTTGTCCTGAGCGCTTCGAGCCGATCAGGACGCGGTTGCCGAATGGCAGCCGCGCCTCGTTCAGGCGGCTTCAGTAACCGCGTGCGATATCGACGCTGCCGCTGATGTCATCGCCGCGCTCGTGCGCTTTGATTTTGTCCCCGATCTGCACGATGCTTTCTTCGCGCAGCGTTTCGACCGAGATGTGCGGCGTGACGCTTACGCGCGGATGTTTCCAGAATGCGTGACCGTGCCGGCAGCGGTTCGGTGTGGAACACGTCGAGCGTCGCGGCGGCGATTTGCCCGCTGTCGAGCGCAGCGAGCAGGTCGTCATCGACCAGATGTGCGCCGCGCGCGATGTTGACCAGATACGCGCCGTGGGCCAGTTTGCCGAAGGTGCGCGCGTTCAGGATGCCTTCAGTGTCCGGCGTATGCAGCAGCAGGTTGATGAGCACTTTTACGCCGTCGAGGAGGCTGTCGAGATTGTCCGCGCGGCGTAGATCGTGACTCCGTCGATGGTTTTGTTCGTGCGGGCGTAGCCTCTCACGGGGACGCCTCGGGCTCGTAGCGCCTTGGCTACTTGCTGCCCAATACGCCCAGGCCCAGGACGCTCACCGTGAAGTCTGTCCGTGCGTGCTGGGTGAGCTTTTCCCAGCGGCCTTCGCGTTGCAGCACTTCGTATTCGTCGAGGCGGCGCTGGTAGCGCAGGACGCAATAGCTCGCATATTCCACCATTTGCTGCGCCATGCCCGTGTTTTCCAAACGTATCAGCTTCGCGTTGGGCGGCAGTGTGCCCGGTTACTTTCGTTCCACGTCGAGGATGGCGTCGACGCCTGCACCCAGGTGAAGACCGCCTTCAGATCGGGACGGTTCGCGAAAAGCGCGCTCGGCGCGTGCCAGACGATTGTATAGTCCGCGTGGACGGTGTCACCCGGTTCCCAGACGCGGATTTCCGCTTGGGAAGTTCGCGGTTCAACCCTGTCAGCCAGGCCTGCAAATCTGCATTCTTTTCGTAGAAGAGGGATCTTCATCGGTTGCTTTTCTTTTGGCGGTTGGATTTAGGGTATTTTACGGGGGCGTTCGCTTTGCCGAAGGCGTTTCCGGTTGGCGGCGCCGGCACATGAGTCCGGTATCGCGCTTTGTCCGCCACCGTCTATGCTCCGCTCTCCAACCCACGCGCAACGGCCACCACGCGCGCATCGTGCACCGCATCCTTGATCATGGCAGGCTTATCGGCGAACTGTCGAGCGACAGCACCGGCATCCACGGCCCGCGCAGCGACAAGGGCGCTACGCAACCGCTCGGCCTGTGGATAAGCTTGCGCTGCGAGTCCCAACCTTCCCCGCGCATCGGACAGACAAGCCTGAAGGCATTCTGCAAAGCGCGCCGGTTTGCGCAACGCGTCGCATCGTTCGAAGAGCCGCACGAGGGCCGCCGCCCCCATCTCCATCACGCGATGAATATTGCCGTGCTCACGTGCAACGAGCACGGCCAGATCGCGGCAATCGTTGGGCACGCGCAAGCGCTCGCACAACGGCTTGAGCAAATCCACGCTCCTCCCCTCATGCCCGATATGCCGTGGCAAAACATCCTCAGGCGTAGTCGCCTTGCCGAGATCATGCGTCAACGCGGCAAACCGTACGGGCAATGCGAACCCCTGCGTCGCCGCATAGTCGAGCACCATCATCACGTGAACGCCCGTGTCCACTTCCGGGTGATAATCCGCGCGTTGCGGCACGCCCCATAACGCATCCACCTCGGGAAGAATCCGCGCCAGCGCGCCGCAGTCGCGCAGCACGGCGAACATGCGCGACGGCTTCTTCTCCATCAATCCGCGCGACACTTCTTGCCACACACGCTCGGGCACCAGCGCATCGACCTCGCCGGTCGCGACCATCTTCTTCATCAATTCGGCAGTCTCAGACGCGACATCGAAATCCGCAAACCGCGCCGCGAAACGCGCGAGCCGCAAAATGCGCACCGGATCTTCGACGAACGCCTCGCCGACATGCCGAAACAGCTGGTTCTTCAAGTCACCGCGCCCGTCAAACGGATCGATCACCGGGCCAACAAGTTGCCCGCTCGGATTGACCTCGCGCGCCATCGCGTTGATGGTCAGATCGCGACGCGTCAAGTCTTCCTCGAGCGTCACATCGGGCGAATAGTAAAACTGGAAGCCGTGATACCCCGCCGCCGTCTTGCATTCGGTGCGCGCGAGCGCATACTCCTCATGCGTCTGCGGATGCAGAAACACCGGAAAGTCCTTGCCGACAGGACGATACCCCTGCGCGACCATCTGTTCCGGCGTCGTGCCGACGACCACGTAGTCGCGATCCACGACCGGCACGCCGAGCAGCTCGTCGCGGATCGCGCCGCCGACCGCGTAGATGTTCATCGCGCGGTTTCCTTGCGCGCGGTGCCGATCCAGTCGGCAACCGCCGGCAGCGCGGTGATGCGCGCCGCATACGCGCGCGATTGCGCGTTCAGCTCCGGCACGTAGGTATTGAAACGCATGACGACGGGTGCATACATCGCGCGTCGGCAATCGTGAAATCACCGAACAGGAACGGGCCGCCCGACGTCGCGAGACACTCGCCCCAGATTGCCTCGACACATGCGATGTCCGCCAGCGCTTCCGCCACCGCGCCCTCGCCGGGCGCGTGCCTGCAAATGTTGAACGGCATGTTCCGGCGCAAACCCGCGAAGCCCGCGTGTATCTCCGCGCTCACGCTGTGGGCGCGTGCAGGGGCAGCGTGAGCGCGGCCACATCGCGTGTTCGGAGTTCATCTCCGCAATCGTCTCGAGGATCGCGAGCGATTTCCACAGCGTGTCGCCCGCATCGGTGACGAGGCACGGCACTCTGCCGGTCGGCGACACATGCGCAAGGTTGCGCTTCGAATCCTCCCGATACATCGGAACGAGCACTTCCTCGAACAGAACTCTGAAATGCTTCAGGACAATCCACGGCCGCATGGACCAGGAAGAGGCGTTTTTGTCACCAATGATCCGCTTCATAGACCTGGACCGACTTCACTATCGATGCGCCGTAGCGCGAAATCCGCTGAAGCGCGAACGCGGCGAATTGCCCGTGAGATACAGCGGCCCGATCGCCTCGATGCTCGCCGGTTCGCCGATCCCCAGTTCCGGCGCACGCGGTCCGCTCGCGATGTTCGGCGTCTTCATCGAATCGAGGTTGTCGCGTGAGATGAGCGGCTCGCCGGGGGCCATTTCCATCGTCATCGCCTGAAGACGGCTGAGGCTGTCCGGCAGCTTGACGATGCGCGAATGCTTGCCGATCGCCGCGCCCGAAAAGCGCACCAGTTCCGCGAGCGTGTAGACGTGCGGACCGGCGAGTTCGTATGTCATGCTGTTGGCGGCACCGAGGTCGAGCACGTTGACGATCGCCTTCGCCACGTCGCCGACGAATACCAGCTGAAATTGCGCATCGGCGCAGGCGAGCGGAATCACCGGAAACAAGCGTTCGAGGAACGCGAACTGGTTCAGCAGATTGTCCTCGGGACCGAACACCACCGAGCTACGGAAGATGGTCCAGTCGAGTCCAGAATCGCGGATCACTTTCTCGCCGTCGCCGCGCGAGGCAGATACATGCTCGGGCCGCCGGAATCCGCACCGATCGCACTCATGTGCAGCAGACGCCGCGCGCTCTTCGCCTCGCACGCCGCCGCGATCTTGCGCGGCAGTTCGACATGCGCCTTCGCGAATTCCGGCCCATAGGGTTCGCCGGTTTCGCCGCGCCGCCCCTGCAAGATGCCGACGAGATTCACCACCGCGTCCGCCTGCTCGACGAACGCCGCGAGCTGAACGGGATCGTGCACGTCGCATTCGATCACATCGATCGGTAGCAGCGTCAGATGCGCCGCGTTCGAACGCCGTCGCGTAGCGAGCCGCACATTATGCCCGAGATCGACGAGCGCATTGACGAGATGACTGCCGATGAAACCCGAACCGCCGATGAGCGCTACGTGTTGATGTCGCATATTGGCCTCTTTCGCGTTCTGGACTGCGGCTGTGCCCGATGAGCGTGGCGCGGATGTGAAAACGCCCGCGCATCTGTTCGACGAATGCCTAGAGGATGCGCGGGCGTGAGCAGTACGCTCGGTGCGTCATCTCATCATGGCGCGATATAACCCAGACGCGCCTTCAGCGATTGCGGACGGCTCTCGAACAGCGCCGCGTAGTACACGGTGTTCGACAGCACGTTCTTCACGTAATCGCGGGTCTCGGCGAACGGAATGGTTTCAGCAAAAATCGCGCCTTCGACCGGCGCACGCAAATCCTGCCGCCATTGGCGTGGACGGCCGGGACCGGCGTTGTAGCCGGCCGTCGCGAGCACGGGCGATTGATCGAACTGGTTGTAGATCATGGCCAGATAGTTCGTGCCGAGCAGGATGTTGGTGTTGATCTCGTTCATCTGCGTGCGTGATACCGGCCCGAACCCGATCTTCTTGGCGACGAGTTGCGCGGTGCCGGACATCAGTTGCATGAGGCCGCCCGCGCCCATTTCGGACCGTGCGTTGATGATGAAGCGTGATTCCTGACGGATCAGCCCGTACGCCCATTCGATATCGAGGTCCGTGTTCTTCGCATCGCGCTCGACGATCTCGCGGAACGGCGACAGATAGCGCAGCGTGAAGTCGTGCTCGCTCTTGATCTTGTCGGCGGTGTTCACCGTGCGATCGAACAGTTCGATACGCTTCGCGTACTGAGCGGCTGCCAGTAGCTGACGATCAGTCATCGTGCGCAGTGGCCAGTTCCACTCGCGATTGCCTTCGAGCCGCATGTTCAGCGCGTAGAAACGCTGCGACAGTGCAAAGCCCGGCACGGTCTGCATCTGCGCGATCTCGGCGTCGGTCACGGCCGTGCGGTGCGGCACCGTGATCTTCTGGCCGAGTTCTTCCAGCGCGAGCTGGCCGTAGAAGTTGTACTGATCCGCGATGGTCTGGAATTCCTGATTCGCGGTGGCCGTATCGCCCGCCTGTTTCACGGCGCGCGCATGCCAGTAGACCCACGACGGCTGACTGCGCAACGCGGGCGGCATCTGCTCGATGGACCAGCGCACCATGTTCCAGTCGCCCGCCAGCAGCGCGCTGCGCGTACGCCATTCGTACGCGGGATTCGACAGCGTGGCGTTCGCCGACAGCCTGTACCAGTCCGCCGCCGACGGCATGCGCTTGACGGCCGCCTGATAACCGATGGTGCCCCAGCCGATCGCGCGCTCCTGCGCCGTCAGGCTCGGCGCGACCAACGAGAACGTGGCCGCGGCCATTGCCGGCTCGTTGCACGCCATGCGCGTGATGGCGAGCAGCGTGAGCTGATGCGCCGGCGTGTTCGGCATGACGCCGCGCGCGAGGTAGATGGGCGGCTTGTTGACCGCGTCGTTGAGCAGCGTGTCCTTCGGTTTTTCCTGGCCAAGCGCATCGACGATATTCAGGCCGGTCGTCGTGTAGTTTTGCTCGTAGGCGAGGCGGATTTGTTGCCAGATGTCGTCGGTCGTGAACTGGCCGGACTCCGCCAGCGCGCCGATCAGATCGACGCAGCCGTCACCGTACCACTTCGGCTCGACCAGCAGCGGACGCGCCGCATCCGCGACGTTCTCGCCCTTCGACATGCGCGCTTCGAGCGCGTAGCACTTGACCTGCGTGTCGTCGTTGAGCACGAAGCGCGCGTATTGCTGCTGGAAGCTCTTCCAGTCGTGACGGCTGCCGAGCACGACCAGATAGTCGTTGAGCATACGATCGGCGATAGCCTGGCCGTCGTACTTCTGCAGAAACGACAGCACCGGCGCGTCGGGCGCATCGATGCGCGCGTGGCCTTGCGAATCGAACAGTTGCGGCTTGATCGTGAAATATTCGACGTAACTCGGCGCCGAGTAATTCGGGATCTGCGCGGCGAGCGCGGCAGCCTTGGCGGCGTCGTTGGTACGCGCGGCATCGCGAAGCTGAAGGAAAATGCGGTCGTCCGGCGGAACGGCGGATGCCGTGCTGCACGCGACGAGAGATATCGCGGCAAATGCGGAGAAGGCCGCAAGATATACTCGGTTGAGGCGTTTTGACATCGTTATTACGGGAGCGCGAATGGGTCCTATGACCAGTCTAAAGGATAGCATGCAACGTTTGCCGGCAAGCCAATATGCAGACTAAAAACGAGCCGAAGAATGCCCTGCGCGCGACGTTGCTCGCCAGCCGTGAAGCGCTCCAGGAACATCCCGCGCGTGCCTCGATGGACCACGCGCTCGCCGCACGATTACGCGAGGTCATCGACAGTTACGAGGTGTCGTGCGTCGGCGTTTATTGGCCGGTCGCGGGTGAATTCGATGCGCGCGGCGTCGTCGCGCAATGGCTCGCGGCGGACGCATCGCGCACGGCGGCGCTGCCCGTCGTCGTGCAGCCGCACGCGCCTATGGCGTTTCACGCGTGGCACGCGCAATGGCCGATGAAAACCGGCCGCTATCGCATTCCCGTTCCGGAAGATGAAATGGTCATGGTACCCGAACTGTTGCTGATCCCGTGCGTCGGTTTCGATGACGCGCGCTTCCGGCTCGGATACGGCGGCGGCTATTACGACCGCACACTGGCGGCGTGGCCGGTGGAGCGCAAGCCAGTGACCATCGGCATCGCTTTCGAGGCGGGCAACAAGTGCGAGGCGCTACCGCGCGAAGCGCACGACATGCCGCTGGATGCGATCGTCACCGAAGCGGCCACATATTAGAGATCAAAGCGTAGAGATCAGAGCGACGCCGCCGCCCGCGCCGCGGTGTCATACAAGCCCGACGCATTGCGCATCAACTGCGCGGCATCGCCGATCTGCTCGTTGGTGAGGCCGCTTTCCCGCAGCGTCGTGATCAGGCCGCTCTCGCGCACCTCGCGATACTTCGCGCACAGTTCGCGTCCCCCCACCGTCGCCGAGAAAAACACCTTCTTGCCAGTCTTCTCGCTTTTCACGTAGCCATGCACGACCAGCTTCTTCAGCGCATACGTGCGACATGTTTGTCCTCTATATCCAGAACGAAGCAGATATCGGCGAGCTTCTTCTTGCAGTCCCGATGGCTCACGTGATGCAGCAGCGACACCTCCACAGCCGTCATGTTCTTCGCGCCCGCCGCCGACATGCAGCTCACCATCTAGCCATCCAGCGGTTGAACGCGTTGCTCACCATTATGAGGCCGTATTCGAACTCCGACAGCTCCGCGCTGGTCTCGCGGAGACGAGATGCTCTGACGAGACGATCTTGGTAGGTTGACGCAACATGGCAGTGATTGAAAGAAGATGCGTGGGAGTGTAGCGCGACGATATTTCCCGCAGCGTCCGCTGGCCGTCGCGCAACACTCCAGACAAACGCGAATAGATAATTTATTGACAATGTAACATTGAGTCGCGGTTTGGAACCATCGTCCGGGCTGCGCCGAAGGCATACAAACGCATGACAAGACCACGTATTTATCCATTGGGCGACACCGCGCTGGTGTGCGAATCGGTGCCGCCCGCTTGCTGCCGCACGTCGTCGAAGTAGTGCCGGGCATGAACAACCTGACCATCGTGTTCGATCCGCTGCACGCCGATTACGACTATCTCGCTGCGCACCTGGCCGCCGCTGAGACGCGGCCACCACGATCGACGAGTGCGGCGCCTAGATCGAGATCCCGGTCCGTTACGACAGCCCCGATCTTGCCGATGTCGTGTGGCACACGGGCCTGAGCATCGACGAAGTGGTGAAGTATCACACCGAAGGCGAGTACATCGTGTTCTTTCTCGGCTTCCAGCCGGGTTTTGCGTATCTGGGCGGACTCGACGACTCGCTGCACACGCCGCGCCGCGCGGAGCCGCGCCTGGAAGTGCCGGCGGGTGCCGTCGGCATCGGCGGGGCGCAGACGGGGATTTACCCGGCGGTATCACCGGGCGGCTGGCAACTGCTCGGCAGGACCGAAGTAAAGCTTTCGATCCCACGCGCAATCCGCCCACGCTGATACAGCCCGGCGACCACGTGCGCTTCAAGGCCGTGGAGGTGCGCGCATGATCGACGTGATCCGCGCGGGCCTGCTGACCTCGGTGCAGGATCTGGGACGTCACGGCTACCGCCATCTCGGCGTGAGTTCGGGCGGCGCGCTCGATGCGCTGTCGCTCGAGATCGGCAATCGCATCGTCGGCAACAAGCCGGATACGGCGGGTATCGAGGTGGCCTTTGGGCCGACCGTGCTGCGCTTCAAACACGCGACGCGCATCGCCATCACGGGCGTCGATTTCGGCGCGATGCTCGACGACAAGCCGGTCTATTCATGGTGGAGCCTGCCGGTGCGCGCGGGACAGGAACTGACGCTGCGCGCCGCCAAACGAGGCATGCGTGGGTATGTGGCGATCGCGGGCGGCATCGACGTATTGCCGATGCTCGGCTCGCGCAGCATCGACCTTGGCGCGTGCTTCGGCGGCCTCGGCGGGCACGCGCTGCGCGATGGCGATCGCCTGCCGGTGGGTGTGCCGCAGCCGCACAAGGACATCACGTTTTCGGCGGACGAGCCGGCCTTCGGCGTGAAGGCGCCCGCGTGGTGCAAGTTCGTGCTCGTCGACGAACCCGTGCGACGCGGCCGCCACCTGCCGAGCCTTGCGTGGGCGGTGCCGCTCCGCGTGCTGCGCGGCCCGGAATATGCGAGTTGCACCGGCGCGGCGCAGCGCGCGTTCTGGGATCAGGAATGGACCATCACGCCGAACAGCAATCGAATGGGCTTCCGGCTCGCGGGCGCGACGCTGGAACGCAGCGAAACGGACGACCTGCTCTCGACGCTGTGCTGCCCGGCACGATCCAGGTGCCGCCGAACGGCCAGCCCATCGTGCTGATGGGCGATGCGCAGAGCACCGGCGGCTATCCGAAGATCGGGGCAGTGATCCGGGCGGATTTGTGGGAAGCTCGCGCAGGTGCGGCTGAACGGCGGCGTGCGCTTCATCGAGACATCGGTGGAAGAAGCACGGCATGCGCTCGTGGAAGAGCGGCAGTACGTCGCGCAGGTCGAAACGGCGATCGCGATGCACGAAGAACGCATCGGACGATGACAACGACCCTCTGAACACATACGACAGACACGACATCGTCATGGAAATCGATCTGAACGCCGATCTCGGCGAAGGCTGCGGCACCGACGAAGCTCTGCTCGATCTCGTCAGCTCCGCGAACATCGCGTGCGGTTAGCACGCGGGCGGCGCCACCGCGATGCGCGAATGCGTGCGCTGGGCGGTGGACAAAGGCGCGGGCGCGGCCTTCGGCACGCATCCGAGCTTCAACGATCCCGAGAACCCGCGAAAACGCCGGAAATCGCCGATGCGATCTGCGCGGCCATTCACGACTTCGATCCGTCGCTGCTGGTGTTCGGTCTCGCGAACAGCGGACTCGTCGATGCCGCGCGCCGCGCCGGTCTCGTCGCGATCGAGGAAGTGTTCGCGGATCGCGGCTATCGCGCCGGACTCGCTCGTGCCGCGCAAGGAACCCGGCGCGCTGCTCGACGACGAGAACGTCGTGCTCGACCGCACGCGCGCGATGGTGCGCGATCAGCGCGTGCAGGCCGTGTCGGGCGAGTGGGTGCCGCTTAACGCGCAGACCATCTGCCTGCACGGCGACGGCGCGCATGCGCTGGCGTTCGCGCGACGCATCCGCGACGCCCTAAACGATGCGGGCATCGGCGGGCGTGCCGCCCGCGCCGCCGCCTGAATCGCTCCAGCCAACTCGAACGCCCCGCCAACGCCGTGGCGTTTTAGCAAGCAAGCGGCCGCAGAGCCGCACGCAGTAAAAAACCACGCCCGGTTCGAGGCGTGCAACCTGTTTCGCTTGGAGAACTTATGGGAACCGCAGTCAACCTATGGCCGCTGATCGAGGTGGCCGTCATCATCGTGGGCTTCGTGCTGCGCTTCAATCCGATGCTGATCGTCGCGGCGGCGGCGATCATCACCGGATTCGCGGCGCATTTTCCGGGCGACAATATCCTGACCGCAATCGGCAGCGGCTTTCTGAAGACGCGCAACATTCCGCTCATCATTCTGTTGCCGCTCGCGGTGATTGGCCTGCTCGAACGGCACGGTTTGCGTGAATGCGCGCAGATGTGGATTTCGGGCATCAAGGCGGCGACGGCGGGCCGACTGCTGATTGTCTACCTGTTCGTGCGTGAGCTGACGGCGGCGGTCGGCCTGACCGGGCTCGGCGGCCATCCGCAGATGGTGCGCTGCTCGCACCGATGGCCGAAGGTGCCACCGAAGCGTGCTACGGCAAGCTCAGCGCCGCGACGCGCTTCAAGCTGCGCGCGTATTCGGCGGCACCGACAACGTCGGCCTGTTTTTCGGCGAGGATATTTTCGTGACGTTCGGCGCAATCGTGCTGATGACCACCTTTCTGAAGGAGGCGGGCATCGTGGTCGAACCGATGCACGTGGCCGTGTGGGGCATTCCCACGGCGACCTGCGTGTTCCTAATCCACGGTTTCCGTCTCTGGCTACTCGACCGCCAGCTCGCGCGCGTCCTCGACGCGCTCACCCGCAATGCTGCCGGAGACAAGGCATGAAGCTCACGATCAACTTGTTCTATCTGGTCGGCATCGTGCTCGTGGTCGTCGCGAGCATGATCCTCACGGACAAGTTGCATCCGCGCCGTTTGACGGCGGGCGGCTTCTGGCTGAGCTTCTGGCTGATCTACGCACTGATCTTTCTGATCGGCGACTGGATTCCGGTGCAGATTGTCGGCGTGCTGGTCGTGGCGATGGCGCTGATCGCGGGCTTCGGCGGCGTCAGCGGCGCGAAGCCGAAGATGCTCTCCGAACAGACGCGCCGCTAGAGTGCGAAGCGGCTCGGCAACGGCCTGTTCGTGCCCGTGTCGACTATTCCTATCCTCACGGTGATCCTGACGCTCGGCGCGAAGTACTGGTGTTCGACGGCGTGCCGCTGATCGAACTGAAGAACGTGACGCTGATTGGTTTCGGCGTCGGCTGCGTGATTGCGCTTGCGATCGTGTGCGTGATGACGCGCGATACTGTCGGCCGCCAGTCGATGCGCGAAACGCGCCGCCTGATCGACGCGCTCTCGTGGGCCGCCGTGTTGCCACAGATGCTCGGTATGCTGGGCCTCGTGTTTTCGAACGCAGGCGTGGGCAAGGCGGTCGCACATGTGACGACCGCTTACGTGAACATGGATTACCGGCTCGTCGCGGTCGCGGTGTACGTGATCGGCATGGCGCTCTTCACGATGGTGATGGGCAACGGCTTCGCCGCGTTCCCCGTGATGACCGGCGGCGTCGGCGTGCCGATTCTGGTCGGCGTGTTCCACGGCAACCACGCGACGATGGCCGCGATCGGCATGTTCTCCGACTACTGCGGCACGCTGATGACGCCGATGGCGGCGAACTTCAACATCGTGCCGGCCGCGTTGCTGGAGTTGCCGGACAAGAATGCGGGGATCAAGGTACAGGTACTGACGGCGCTGACGCTGTTGATCGTCAATGTGTTTTTGCTCAACTGGTTGATGTTTATCTGAGCGGTGCATATCCGGCGCGCCGGGAGGCGCGCCTCCTCTATGCCTGCTTCTGCCTATCCCCCTTCACCGAGACGCCGACGCGGCAACGATCCTTTTTGATTTCTTCCTTGGCATTGCCCCATTGTTTGCGGGCTTCGCCGACACCTTGCTGAACCTGTCCCTTCACTTGCTGGCCGGTGTCGCCCGTCATCTTGCCCATCGCCTCATTGGCCTTGCCCTTAACCTTCTCGGCGGTACCCTTCACTTGATCCTTGTTCATGGTGAGCCTCCTGGTCAATTACGTGGGATGACGGATGCCTTCACGCATTAGCTATTTAGCAAAGCTCGGGCCTGCAACCAGCGAAAGCACGGACGAAAAAAGCGCGCTGGTTGGTGGGCTTCAAATCCATATCAAGAGGAGACGTGAAGGAGACGAGCTCAGTATAAACCTAGCAGGCTGTTGAAATAGTTTTTTTGAATGTGCGCCTACTCATTCGAAAGAGCCAACGCGACGTTCAGACCCAACTAATTTAACGCTGGACTTCGTTGATTCAGGTGCTGCTAATGTCGCATTCT
>LFLF01000108.1 GCA_001184395.1 Candidatus Paraburkholderia calva
TGCTTATGGTGGATGGTTTTGTTGTTCGCTGGTTTCCGACTTCGACAATCAGATTCTCAGCTGAAACCACCACCGCCTTCAATTTCCTGCCTCAACTACCCCCATACACCACTTCCGACTTTAGCTCTCGTCCGAAGACCCTGTGGCACTGTCGGCGCGTGAATCGCCGCTGGTTGTGATCGCTCGTTGAATCAAGGAGATGAATACCAAGTTGATGACCCGTCTGTCCGTGTTTGCGCTGACCAGCGCACTGCTGGCGGGCTGCCAAACGCAGCAAGGCACGAACACGGCGGTCGGCACCGGCGCCGCGACCGGCGCGGCGCTGGCGCCATTTTCGGCGACGGCAAGGGCGCAGCGATCGGCGCGGGTGCGGCGGCGGCGGGCGGTATCGTCGGCTAAAACTGGCAGGCCATCCGCAACAAAATCTCGGGGCGACTCGAAGGGCACTGGCACGCAGGTCACCGAGCAGCAGGACGGCTCGCTCAAGGTCAACATTCCGAACTCGATCTCGTTCGACACGAACAGCTACGCGATCAAGTAGTCGTTCGACCCGGTGCTGAATTCCGTCACGCAGACGATGCAGCAGCATCCGGAGCTGATCGCGAGCGTCGTCGGCCTACCGACAACACCGGCCAGCCGGCCTACAACCAGACGCTGTCGCAGAATCGCGCGCAAAGCGTGCTTACCTCGCGACGCACGGCGGGCGGCGCAGCGCCTGTCGGCTTCGGGCATGGGACAGAACCAGCCGATCGCCGACAACTCGACCGAAGCGGGCCGCACACAGAATCGTCGCGTGGAAATCTACTTGCGCGCCACCGCACAGCCTGGCTAGACGCAGTAAAACCATTGATTACAAAAGGAGAAATCGCACTCGCAAAAAAGTTGAAACTTGCACGCGAGGCGCGTGTCTATTCTAATGGTAGGTGCGCGGCGACGCCGCGGCCTGGCATTCGCCTCTTGTTGTTCCGGGGCCCAATGGGACCCCGGTTTTTGGGGGGCCGGTTGGTTGTTCGCGAGCGACGTGCCCCCGCTGTTCTTCCTTACGCGATCGAGATGTTCAGTCGCTTGCCGAGCGAGCGGAATGCCGCCTCGATTGCTTTGATCTTCGAGGAGTGGCGCGGATCGAGCAGCCGATCCACCTGCGTCATATGCACGTTCAGTCGCCGCGCGAGCTCCGCTTTGCGCTCGCCCTGACGGATCATTTCGTTGGCCAGCAGCACCTTCGACACGGCCAGCGCGGGCAGATCGACGACCAGCTGACCCTTCTTCGGCTTCGAGGGCATGGGCACCTCGCGCTTCTCGTCGAAGTAAATATCGATGGCCGTTTCCAGCGCATTGAGCAGCGCTTTGTCCTGATCGTCGCCGGCGGATACCGCTTCGGGAATGTCCGGAAAGGTGACCAGATAACTGTTGTTCGTGTCGCGTTCCAGAATGACTGAATAGGACAGCATGGTGGTTGATTCTCTGAAGAACATTGCGACTCCGCTCATTTCAATCCAAGTTGTTTTTTTGATCAGCGCCACCATTTTCATGCCGATCTCCTTGCTGCCGTGATCAGGAAACGTGGTGGTTCTGCCATTGAGCGTCACACGGAAATGACTGCCCTTGTGCCGGGGGCAAAGTCCGCGCCCTGAGCGCGCAGCCATTTCCTGAATTCACTGTATTTCATGCGCCCTCCAACACGTATCGCAGAGGGCAACATACAACATTAATGTTGTCTTTTGTAGTTGCGCGAAAGCAGGAAATCGAAGCGGCGCCCACGCTTGCCACCCATCGTTCGCCCGCGCCTCATCTCCCCGCCCTGTTAAAATCGAATTCCGCTTTTTTCACAACCACGAGCATTCCCACCAGGCCGCGCCTCTATGTCAGCACCGATTCCCGCCTCCGCTTCCGCCGCGCCTGCCACCTCTGCCCATGACGGCCGCCGCCAGATCCTCGTCACGTCCGCGCTGCCTTACGCGAACGGTCAGATCCACATCGGCCATATGGTCGAGTACATTCAGACGGACATTTGGGTTCGGACGCTGCGGATGCACGGCCACGAGGTCTACTACGTCGGCGCGGACGACACCCACGGCACACCCATCATGCTGCGCGCCGAGAAGGAAAGCACCACGCCCAAGCAATTGATCGAACGCGTGTGGAAGGAGCACAAGCGCGACTTCGACAGCTTCGGCATCTCCTTCGACAATTACTATTCGACCGATGCCGAGGAAAACCGCGTCCTCTGCAACACGATCTATGGCGCGCTCCAGCAGGCCGGACTGATCGACGCGCGCGACATAGAGCAGGCTTACGACCCGGTCAAGGAAATGTTCCTGCCGGACCGCTTCATCAAGGGCGAATGTCCGAAGTGCGGCGCGAAGGATCAATACGGCGACAACTGCGAAGTGTGCGGCTCGACCTATCAGCCCACCGAGCTCATCAACCCGTATTCGGTCGTGTCGGGCGCCACGCCGATCCGCAAGACCTCGACGCACTACTTTTTCCGCCTCTCCGACCCGCGCTGCGAGGTATTTCTGCGCGGCTGGGTGAGCGGTCTCGCGCAGCCCGAAGCCACCAACAAGATGCGCGAATGGCTCGGCGACCAAGGCGAGGCCAAACTCGCCGACTGGGACATCTCGCGCGATTCGCCCTACTTCGGCTTCGAGATTCCCGGCGCGCCGGGCAAGTGTTTCTACGTCTGGGTGGATGCGCCGGTCGGCTATTACGCGAGCTTCAAGAACCTCGCGGACCGCATCGGCCTGAGCTTCGACGACTGGGTGAAGTCCGGTTCGAAGGCCGAGCAGTATCACTTCATCGGCAAGGACATTCTGTATTTCCATACGCTGTTCTGGCCGGCGACGCTCGAATTCTCCGGCCATCGCACGCCGACCAACGTGTTCGCGCACGGCTTCCTGACCATGGACGGCGCGAAAATGTCGAAGTCGCGTGGCACATTCATCACCGCGCAGAGCGTGATCGACACGGGCATCAATCCGGAGTGGCTGCGCTACTACTTCGCAGCGAAGCTCAACAGCACGATGGAAGACATTGACCTGAACCTGGAGGATTTCCAGGCGCGCGTGAACAGCGACCTGGTCGGCAAATACGTGAATATCGCCAGCCGCGCGGCGGGCTTCCTGATCAAGCGCTTCGACGGCTGCGTGCAGGACAGCGCGATGCATCACGCGCTTCTCGCCGACATGCGCGCTGCGATCCCGCAGATCGCCGCATATTACGAGTCGCGCGAGTACGGCCGCGCGTTGCGCACGACGATGGAACTTGCCGATGCCGTCAACGCCTACGTTGACACCGCAAAACCGTGGGAACAGGCGAAGGACCAGGTCAACGCGGTCGCGCTGCACGAGACCTGCAGCGTGAGCCTTGAAGCGTTCCGTCTGCTCTCGCTGGCGCTCAAGCCCGTGCTGCCCAAGCTGATCGAAGCGGTCGAGTCGTTCCTGAGCATCGCGCCGCTCGCGTGGACGGATGCGGGCAAGCCGCTGTCTTCGGCGTCGCCGGTCAACGCCTACAAGCATCTGACCACGCGTATCGATCCGAAGCAGATCGAGGCGCTGCTCGCAGCCAATCGCGAATCACTGCAACCGTGCGCGGAGGCGGCTGCGTCCGCGAAAGCCGCCGTGAAGAAGGACGCGAAGCAGGAAGCGAAGGAGGACGTCAAGCACGAAGAATCCGGCGTGATCTCCATCGACGACTTCGCGAAGGTCGATCTGCGCATCGCGAAGATCGTCGATTGCAAGGCGGTCGAGGGTTCCGACAAGCTGCTGCAACTGACGCTCGATATCGGCGAAGAGAAAACGCGCAACGTGTTCTCGGGTATCAAGTCGGCGTACCGGCCAGAAGATCTGGTCGGCAGGCTGACGGTGATGGTGGCCAATCTCGCGCCGCGCAAGATGAAGTTCGGCATGTCGGAAGGCATGGTGCTGGCTGTGTCCGCGACGGATGAGAAGGCGGAGTCGGGCCTCTACATTCTCGAGTCGCACAGCGGCACGAAGCCGGGCATGCGTGTGAAGTAAGCCGCTTCACATCACACGCTGAAGAAGCAAAGGGCACGCGAGCGATTCGCGTGCCCTTTGCTTTGCGCGCGACCGTGAGCGCTGCTTTACTCGGTGTTGGTATCCGTATCTGTCGATGGCGTCGCGGGCGCGAAGGCTCCCGCCGGCGCCGATGCCGAATCCGATGCCGCCCCGGCTGAAAACGCCTGCGAGTGCGACGACGCAGACGGCCCGAACAACAACCTCATCCACGAATTGAATCGGCGTGTGTATGACAGATCGACGCCCTGATACGTGCCACCGTAGCCCGTGACCGACCAGAAGCGCGACAGCGCGAGCGTCGCCTTGACCGCGTTCTGCGCCGATTGCAGCCCTTGCTCGTAACCGAGCACGAGACGCTCTTTGATGGCCTTCGACAGCATCACCACTTGCGGATCGGTCAGGCCCACTTCGCTCGACCCGACCGTGAATTCGTCGAGCCCCACCGTCTGCGCGATCTTCGTGCCGCCGCGGCTGCCGAGCAGCGCGAGCGCGCTCGTCATCGCGCTCTGCTGACCGACGTTGTTGCCCTGATCGGTGCCATGCCCGAACAGCAGCCACGACAGCTTTTCGTTGTCGGGCACGCTCGGCTCGGAGATCAGCTTGGCGACCGGCGCCTGCACCGTGCCCGTGACCTGCACGCCCGCCTCGACTTCTTGATTGCGCCGTATGGCGAGGATATTGAGGCCGGGATTCGTCACCGGTCCGTTGAAGGTGAAGAAGCCGTTCTCGATGTTGAGCTTGCGGCCGAACGCGGTGTAGCTCGAACCCGGCGTGGTCACGCGCACGTTGCCGACCGCGCGCAGCGGCATGTTCGGCGCGCTTATCGCGGTGATGGTTCCGGCGAGACCCAGGTCCGCGCCCGCGCCCTTGAAGCGAAATTTCTGCCCCAGATTGATGTCGATGTTTGCGCGCGGCGTGAACGGCCCGACCGGTTTTTCGCCCGCTGCCACCGGCTGCTGATTACCGTTCTCGCCCTTAACCGTGCCATCCGGGCGCACGATCACGACGTCGTCGCCGAGCGACGGCGCGGAGCTTTCCGGCAGGTGGAAAAGCGCATGATCGACCATGAACTTGCCATCGATCGCCATGCTGCCCTGCAGGCCCGCGTTGGCGATCTTCGCCTTGCCCGACAACGACAGTTCCCGGTCCGGCGACGCGAACAGTTCCAGCTTGTCCGCGATGATGCTCGCCGTCAGATCGGGCTGCTGCTGATCGAGCCGCACCTTGCCCGCCGCGCGCAGCGTGCCGCTCGCGCCGTGGAACTCGACCTGCTGGAAATCGACCAGATTTTCGGAAAGCGCGATGCGGATGATCCCGTCTTTCAACTGCACGCCCTGATCGACCACCGTCGCGGAGAGATTGTCGCCGTTGAGCGAGCCGGACAGGTTCAGCTTGGCGACCACGCCCGCGATGATCAGCTTCAGCGCGATCTTGCCGCCCAGCAGATAGTTCGTGCCGAGCAGGCCGCCGGTCGCGCGCAACTCGGGCACGTTCGCGTTGATCGCGCCCGTGAGCGGCGCGTTGTCGTCGACGGTGAGCATGCCGTCGCGATTCACGAGCGTCGTATGCACGTTGGCATCAATCACGCCGATGCGGCTCGCCGCCGCGCGCAGCGTCGCGTTCAGGCGGTTGCCGTCACTGAAATCGGCGCGCGCGGTGATGTCGTTGATGCCGAGCGCCACGATTCTGCGCGTGCCGTCGATGCTCACGTCGCCGCTGCGGCGTTTCACCTGCACGTGGCCGGTCGCGGTCGCGCCGAGCGAGAAATCCCAGTCGCCATCGAAAATGAGGTCGGTGCGTCGCGACGATTCCTCGCCCGTCATTTCCTGGCGCACTTCCATCAGATGCGGCACCGACACGTTGGTCAGCGTGCCCGCAGACTGGATGCGGCCGTTCTCCATTGCGAAGGACTTGAGCGCGAGCACTGTGCCTTCCACGACGATGCGCGTGCCGCCGAGCACGAGCTTCCTCGGCCTGTAATTCACCGTCAGCGGCGACTCCATGCTGACAGACGGCGTGCCCTTGTTGGTGAGTCTGGTGATAGTGCCATCCCAGTGCGGGCCATCGGGCGCATCGGTGAACTTGCCGTTCGCGCCGAGCGCGAGATTAACCGGCTGGCCTCGCACCTTGCCGGTCGCGGTGACGTCGAGCGTGTAATGCGCGCGCGTGCCGTTCAGGTTCGCGTCGAGCGCGGCGACATCGATGCCGTCGGTGCTCGCGTCGCGCGCCTTGAGCGTGAAAACGAGCGCGCCGTTCACGCCGTCGCGGATATCGGCACGGCCTTCCGCATGACTCAGCCGGTTCGTGCCGAACACGACGCCATCGGCCTGATAGTTCGCCGCGACGTTCGGATGCGCGATGCTGCCGGTCACGTTGCCATCCGCCTTCACCGCGCCCGTGATGCCGAAGCCGAGCCGCTCCAGTTGCGGGGCATCGACCCTGAAACGCAACCGGTCGCTCGCCGCGCCGAAGCTGCCGTTCAGATCGACATCGTTGCCCGCGACGGAAAGTGCCGCCTTGCTCGGCAACAGGCGCATGCCCGTGATCTGCACGGTGCCCTCGCCCGTCAGCGGTAGGTTGTCGTACATGCTGTCGGTGAGCTTGAAAGTGGCTTTGCTGGTGAGCGTGGGCGCGAGCTGGCCGGTGGCCGCGAGCGTGCCGTTCACGCGCGCGTCGATCTTGCGCGGCGGTGCGGCGTGCTTCTTCGGCGCAACGGCTTTTTTCGACGCGGCGCCCTTCTTCACCGGCACGGGCTTCTGCTCGATCAACTGCTGCGTCAGCATCAGCGGATCGAAATCGACGAACTTCGCCTTCAGGTCGTAGCTCGAATTGGCGTCTTTCTTCAGTGCGCCGCTCGCTTCCAGGCGGCCTTTGCCGACCGTGAGCTTCACCTCGTCGAGCATGGTCTGCTTCGGATCGAGTTTTACCTTGGCCTGCGCGCGGATAGCCGCCTTCGGATCGTTCAGGTCCGCCGTGATGCTCTGCGTATCGCCGCCGAGCACGATGCCTACCAGCCCCGTGAAGTCGGTCGGGCGCACGCTCGATTTGATGGCGTTGAGATCGAGCTTCGCCACCTTCAGGTCGAACTGGCCCTTGCAGCCCGAAAGCGACCCGCCGCCGGTGATGCTCGCCTGCTTGAGCAGCCGCACGTTCAGATCGGTGATGCTTTGCGTCGCGCCGTCGATGCGCACATTGGCGTGGGCGTCGATCAGCGGAATCAGCTTGTCCGCGATGAAACCTGGCTTCGCATTGACGATGGACACCGGCCCCGCCACCACGAACGCCTTCGGATCAGCGCCTTCGACCGGCTTCACTTCGGCGCGCACGGCGAGATCGGCGGCGGGCGCGTCCGCGCTGAACGCCTGCGAATTCACATGATCGACGGTGACGACGGCGCTCTTCAACGGCACGTCGGCAAACGGCAGCGCTTCGACATGCGCCTGCCCGTTGAGCTTCAGGCCGCTCGCATCGACATCGGCGACCAGGTCTTCCAGCGCGCCGGACAAGCGTGCGCCGACGTTCACCGCTTCGCCGCTCACCTTGCCCGCATAAGTCGCGTCGCCGCTGAGCGGGAACGGCCGCGCGCCGCCGTCCAGTTTGAGCGATGCCGTCACCGCGCCGAATGGCATGTCGAGCCGCCGCACCGCCGCTTTGTGATGCTGGCCGTCGCTGCGCCCGCTGAACGCGAAGCGCGAAAACTCCGTGGTCGTCGCGCCCTCATGCAGGCGCAGTTTGTCCACACTCAGATCGTTGATCGCGAGCTGAATCGGGATGCGCAGGTTCTGCGGCAGTTCGGTCTTTTTGCTCGGCGTGTTCGACGGCGCGATCCGCACATCGACGGTGCCGACATGCAGATAGTCGATCGTGAAGCGCAGCGGCTCGCGCGTGAGCGCCCAGCGTCCGGACACGCTATCGACGGAGATATCGGTGCCTTTGCCGTCGTTCCAGCGTACGTCGCGCAACTGCAGGCCATTGGCGATTGCGCCGCCGTCGAGCTTGCCGGTGAGCTGGCCCTTCAGCAGTCTGGTCGCGGTGTTCCAGGCGTAGCGCGTGCCGGTGTCGGTGGTCAGCACGAAGAACACGGAACCGATGGCAATCGCGACCAGCAGCACGACGACGAGTACCAGCACGCCGAACCAGCGCGCGACATGGCGCCAGCCACGACGGCGCGGCTTCCTTGCACCTTCACCGGCGCCGGCGCCGCCGTTGCCGCCGTCAGCCGTTCGTGCCGGCGCGGCTTCGTTCGAAGCCGTTTCGTCTACGCTCGGTTGCTTGGTCGGGTCCGTCATGCGTGTCGAATGTCCTTGCTCGTCCTCAGAACGCGATACCCAGCGTCAGATAAGGTTTGATGCTCTTGTTCTTCAGGCCGTAGCCTAGATCGACGTTGACCGGCCCGACCGGGCTGCGCCAGCGCGCGCCGACGCCCACGCCCGGCATGAAGACGCGTTCGCTCCAGTTGTCTGCCACCGCGCCGATGTCGAAGAACACCGCGCCGCCCCAGTCGTGCGTGAACCAGTGCTGATATTCGCTGCTGCCGGTCATCATGTACTTGGTCGGGAGGATGGAACCGGCCACGTTGTTGCCGATGCTCGGGTAGCTGTAGCCACGCACCGAGTTCGCGCCGCCCGCGCGGAACAGGAGCGACGCCGGCACCGTGTTCGACACGCCGCCCGTGAACACGTCGCCGAACTCTGCGCGGAAGACGAACAGATCGTTTTTTGTGATCGGCACGTACTGCTGCGCGTTGGTATAGAGGCGCGCGAAGGTCTGATCCGACATCACGCCTTTCACGGCGAAACCTGCCTCCGCGCGGATGATATTGCCGCGCCGTGGAAACAGCGGATCGTCCACGTCGCGCCGCACCCACGACCACGCGGGCACGAGTGCGCGCGCCGTCGAAGGATTCGGCAGATTTTGGGTCAGGCGGTCATCGTAGAAGGTCAGCGAGAACGTCGTGTCGATGTTTTGCCGCGAGCGTGAACGCTGCACGCCCACACGTCCGCTGTAGATTTTCGTGCTCGACACATCGGTGATGGTGTACGAGCCGAACACGGCGTTCACCCAGCCGTGCGAGTCGGGCGGCATCGCGAGTTGTACGCGGCCGTATTGCTGCGTCTGGTCGAGCCGGCCGGAAATAGGATAAGCGTGGCCGAAGGTATCCAGATAGCTATACGCGCCCTGAATGTGGAAACCGGTGTCAGTCGCGTAACCCACGCCATAGCGGATGCTATTGTAAGGGTACTCGCTCACCTTCACGTGCAGCGGCGTCTCGTTCGGCTTGTTCACGTCGCTGTCGGTGTCGATCGCGACGCTCGCGTAGTACGGCATGTTCTGGACCTGGCGCTGCAATTCGTTGATGCGCGCGACGTCGTACACCTCGCCCGGCTGGATCGGATTCACGTGATCGATGATCCACGCGGGATAGCGCTTCGTCCCGCTCACGTCGAGCTTGCCGAGCGTGAAGGTCGGCCCGCTGTCGAAAGTGACGGACAGATCGGCGATATGCGTGCGCGGATTGATCCGCGCCTGCGACCGCGTGATCTTCGCGCCGAGATAGCGTTTCGATTGCAGCGCCCGCAGTGCCGCATTCTTGGCGTCGTCCCAGCTGCCTTGCGTGAAGAAATCGCCCTCGTTAACCGAAAACGCGAATCGCGCAGCGTTTTCCTGCGTGGGGTCTTCCGTCGTCACCGCACCGGTGAAATGCAATTGAACGGAGGCGACCTTGGTCTGCGGCCCCGGATCGACCGATAGTTTCACCTTGCGCTTGCCGTCTCCGTCGGTGGTGACATCGGTGCGCACGACCGGCGTGAAGAAGCCGTCGGTCGCCACCAGATCGCGCACGTCCTTCGGCGCGGCGGTGACGAGGAACTCGAACTGGTCGTCGCTGACGTCGTCACGCTTGGCGAAGCGCGACAGATCGAGGTGATCCTTGAGCAGCGATTTGACGCTGCGCTGCGCGTCGATATCGACCGTGTATTTCGCCTGCGCGGGCGATGCGCCGAACGCGCCGAGCGCGCCCAGCACGAGCGCCGCGCCGCGAACGCGCGGCGTTACGCGAGGCACAGGCGACGCCGTGCGTCGCCATCGGAAATCGGCAAGGCCGCGCAGCACGCGCAGCGGATCAAACGAACGGCCCGCCAAACGTTTCCTCCGGCATCGGCATGAATGGGATCGAACAACGCGCCCGCCGGGAGCGCGGCGCCTAACGGCGCAGGCGCTATTTCACCACACTGAATCGGCCCGGCGCGGTAAAAATCCGGCTCAGTCAGGGATCGGACGATGAAACGGAACGCGCAGCGGATGAAGAAACGCACCGCGCGGCATTCGCCGCCGCGCGCCGCCCGTGGTTCCAGAAAACGCGCACGCGCGTTCAGATCGGCGACACGATCCGCACGACGATGCGTCCGCGTCCCGGTCTTGCGGTAAAATTGCGGCCGATAGCACGCTCGACGCCGGCGCGTCCCACGAACCGCATCGAACCATCGGAAGCCGGATCATGTACCAGTCGGACATCACCCAGTTCATCAACCAGTTGAAAGAAAAGAATCCGAAGCTCGAGGGCGAGCAGCGTCAGGGCCGCGCGCTGCTGTGGGACAAGCAGCCCATCGACCTCGACGAACGCCGCGAAATGCAGGACTCGCGCGTCAAGCAGACGTCCTACGTCTACTACCAGAACTTCTGAGCGTGAGCACGGCCGGTCGCGAGCCGCACGCGCCTTCCCCGGGCGAGAAGCGGGAAGGCAGCAAGGAAGACCGGGCCGTGGCACTCGCCACGCCCGCGACCGATTCGACGCCGGACACCATCGACGGTGTCGCGATCGCGCATCTGTACGGCGAGCCGCTGTGGAAGCTGCCGACCGACCTGTACATCCCGCCCGATGCGCTCGAAATCTTTCTCGAGGTGTTTGAAGGTCCGCTGGACCTGCTGCTCTACCTTATCCGCAAGCAGAATTTCAATGTGCTCGACATCCCGATGGCGGATGTCACAGCGCAGTATCTCGGCTACGTCGAGCAGATCCGCGAGAACAATCTGGAACTCGCGTCCGAATATCTGCTGATGGCGGCCATGCTGATCGAGATCAAGTCGCGCATGCTGCTGCCGGTCAAAAAGGCCGACACCGGCGAGGAAGCCGAGGACCCGCGCGCCGAATTGGTCCGCCGCCTGCTCGAATACGAGCAGATGAAACTCGCTGCCCAGAAAATCGATCAGTTGCCGCAACTCGGCCGCGGTTTCCTGCGCGCCGACGTGTATATGGAGCAGGCCACCGAGCAGCGCTTTCCGGACGTGAACATGAACGACCTGCGCGCCGCGTGGTCGGATGTGATCCGGCGTGCCAAGCTCGTGCAGCATCACAAGATCACGCGCGAGGAGTTGTCGGTGCGCGAGCATATAAGCGTGATCCTGCGACGTTTGCAAAGTGCGCGCTTCATGGAGTTCACGGAATTCTTCGATACCTCGCGTGGCGTGCCGGTCGTCGTGGTGAATTTCATCGCGATGCTGGAACTGTCGCGCGAATCGCTGATCGAGATCACGCAGGCGGAGCCTTACGCGCCGATTTACGTGCGGCTCGCCTACTCGTCCGCCTGAACAATCCTTTTTTGTTTACCCTTGCCTAAAAGCGCGCAAAGCCCGGGCCGACAGGAGACATACGCTCGATGAAAGTCATCAGCTCCATCCACGAACTGCGCGACCAATTGCGCGGCCAGAACCGCACCGCCTTTGTCCCGACGATGGGCAACCTCCATGAAGGCCATCTCTCGCTGATGCGCCTCGCGCGCCAGCACGGCGATCCGGTGGTGGCCAGCATCTTCGTCAACCGGCTGCAATTCGGCTCGAACGAAGACTTCGACAAGTACCCGCGCACGCTGCAGGACGATATCGAAAAGCTGCAAAAGGAAAACGTCTACGTGCTGTTCGCGCCGACCGAGCGCGACATGTATCCGGAGCCGCAGGAGTATCGCGTGCATCCGCCGCATAACCTCGGCGACATTCTCGAAGGCGAATTCCGCCCCGACTTCTTTACGGGCGTCTGCACGGTGGTCATGAAGCTGATGTCTTGCGTGCAGCCGCGCGTAGCGGTGTTCGGCAAGAAGGATTACCAGCAGCTGATGATCGTGGACGCGATGTGCAACCAGTTCGCGCTGCCGACCGAGATCGTTGCCGCCGAGACCGTGCGCGACGAGAACGGCCTCGCGCTGTCGTCGCGCAACCGCTTTTTGTCGGCGGAAGAGCGCGCCGAGGCGCCGCAGCTCGCTGAGCAACTGCAGCGCGTGCGCGAAGCCTTGCTGTCGTGCAACCGCGATATCGCCGTGATCGAGCGCGACGCGATGAACGCGCTTGCCGCGCGGGGCTGGAAGCCGGACTACATCAGCGTGCGCAAGCGTTCGAACCTGCTGCCGCCGGCCGAGGCGGATCGGGACGCGCCGCTCGTCGTGGTCGCCGCAGCCAAACTCGGCACCACTCGTCTCATCGACAATCTGGAAATCTGAAGTAAAGGACAGGAAGCACCATGCAGCGCACCATGCTCAAATCGAAGATTCATCGCGCCACCGTTACGCATTGCGAGTTGCATTACGAAGGCTCGTGCGCGATCGACGAGGACCTGCTCGAAGCGGCAAATCTTCTGGAGAACGAGCAGATCGACATCTGGAACGTGAACAACGGCGAACGGCTGACCACTTATGCCATCAAGGGCGAGCGCGGCAGCGGCATGATCTCGCTAAACGGCTCAGCAGCGCGTCGCGCGCAACTGGGCGATCTGGTGATCATCGCGGCGTTCGCGTCGGTGGACGAGCAAGAGATCAAGGCGGGCTGGAAGCCGAATCTCGTGTTCGTCGACGGCGACAACCGCATTAAGGGCAGCCGTGATCGCGTGCCGACGCAGAACTAGACCTGATCTCGTTCCTTGTTTTCTTCATGCGAAAGCCGGCGTTTCAGCGAAACGCCGGCTTCTTTACTTCTTGTCAACCCATTCGACGATCGGCGCCCACTGCTCAAGATCTTTCTCGACGCGGCTCTTAGCGACTTCCCAGATGTTCAGGCCGTGCGCGGCGAGTTGCACGTAGTTCTGCGTATCGCGCAGGTAGCCGAGCACCGGCAGGTCGAGCCCTTCGACGAAGCGATGCAATTGATCGGCCGAACGCGTACGCGCATCGACCCGCATGCCGACCACGCCGACCTGGATCGCGCCCTTGCGCACGGCTTTTTCCTTGGAGAGACGGGTAAGGAAGTCCTGCGTCGCGAGGATGTCGAACATCGACGGCTGGAGTGGCACGATCACCTTGTCGGCCAGATCGAGCGCCAGCGACATGCGGTTGCCGTGCAGGCCGGCGGGCGTATCGATGACGGCTTTTCCCAGACCTTTGGGCGGTTTCGCTGGGAAATCGACGTCCAGCGCCCATTCCTCGATTTTCGGCAGCGTATCGACGCGCAGCGAAAGCCACGCGTGGGACGAGCGCTGCTTGTCGAGGTCGGCGAGCCCGACCCATTCGCCCTGTGCGGCGAAATGCCCGGCCAGATTGGTTGCGAGCGTGCTTTTGCCGACGCCGCCCTTTGGATTTGCCACCACGATCACGGTCATGAAAAGTCCTGAGTCTTGTTCGGCGCACGAACGAAAAGGCTCTGTTCGCGCGCGGTTTTCATCGTTACCAGAACGGTGCATGATGCGAGCTGTTGATATTATCGACAAAACTCACGCATGAGGCACGTCCGCCAAACGGCCGTGCGCGTGTTTCTTTTCAATTTTCCTGTGACGAACTCATGACGACTCTGCTTCGCCCCGAAGTCACCCTCGATGCGCTGCGCCAGCGCCAGAAAGGCAGCCTGCCGGAATTGCTCGGCATCGAAGTGCTGACGCTCGATCAGGGCACGTTGACCGGCGAACTCGCGATCCGGCGCGAACTGCTCGCACCGAACGGCTTTTTGCATGCGGCGACGGTGGTCGCGCTCGCGGATACGTGCTGCGGCTATGCGTGCATCGCGCATCTGCCGGAGAAGGCGCAGAACTTCACGACGCTGGAGTTGAAGAGCAATCACGTATCGACGGCGCGCGAGGGAAAGATAGTCGCGAAAGCGAGCGCGGTGCATCTCGGACGCAGCACGCAGGTGTGGGACGCGGTTGTGAGCAGCGGTGACGGAAAGCTCATCGCAATGTTCCGGTGTACGCAGATGATTCTCTATTGAGTCGGCCCTGAATAATCCTATTAAGCGCTGCCGGCACTCATGCCGCAAGTAACTCCCCAACCAGGCGACTAAGCAGTTTGCGGCATCGCTCGAGCAGACGCGAATCGGTGGGGTGTGCGATGGCCT
>LFLF01000109.1 GCA_001184395.1 Candidatus Paraburkholderia calva
AGTCGGGAGGATTCGGCAGGCGATGTATCGAGGACTGAAGCGCGTCGACCAATTCTTTCTGCTGATCCAGGCAGCTTACAACCTGACGCGCATGGGAACGCTGGCCGCTCGGGCGGCATGAGAGCGAACGTCGAAAAGAATGCGACATTAGCAGCACCTGAATCAACGAAGTCCGGCGTTAAATTAGTTGGGTCTGAACGTCGCGTTGGCTCTTTCGAATGAGTAGGTGCACATTCAAAAAGACTATTTCAACAGCCTGCTAGAGAATTGTGCTCGGCGCACCGCGTGGCGCAAGCGCTGTGCGTGTGAGCGCATCGAGCGGCATGGGTTTGTCGAAGAAATAGCCTTGCGCCTGAGCCGCGCCCATTTCGCACAACATCGACAAGGTGGCCGCGTCTTCCACGCCTTTAGCCACGAGCGTCAGCCCGAGCGATTCGGCCATGCGCACGATCGCCCGCACGATGGCGCGGCTGCGCAGACTCTCCGCCAACTCCAGAATGAAGGACTTGTCTATCTTGAGCCCGCCGAACTGATACTGGTGCACGTAACTCAGCGACGAGAAGCCCGCGCCGAAGTCGTCGAGTACTACCGACATGCCGTTGTCGGTCAGGTGCTGCATCGTGCGACGCGCGAGATCCGGCTCGGCAACCAGCGCGCCTTCGGTGAGTTCGAGACAAACGCGCGAAGGTTCCACGCGATAGCGGCGCAGCAACGCAAGTACATCGTCCGCAAACTCGGGACGCGTCATGCTATAGCTCGAACAATTGACGTGCACGGGCGGCCAGTGCGCATAGCGCTCGTTGGCGTGAATGGCCACAACGCGCTCGAGCATATACAGATCGAGTCTGTCGTCGACGTAATACGGGAACGATACTTCGCCGCTCTTGGTCTTGAACAGCGCGATATAAAAGTTACGCGCATAGAGCAGTTCGCCGACGATGCCGTGCAGGCTGCGGAAAAACTCCATCGTGTCGCCGGGCCGGCTCGACAATTCGGCGATCTGATACAGCGTCGCCTGCAAGTGCTCCGAGCGTTCGCGTTCCGCAATGCCGTGACGCAGCGCGGCATTGAGCTTCGACAGTTCCGAGGTGCGGCGCGCGACCTGTTCTTCCAAATCGGCGCGGTGCAGGATACGGTCGAGCGCCATCGCGACGTGACGCACCACCACCAGAAACAGCGCGCGATCTTCTGCGCTGTAGATGCGAGAGGTGTCGTAGACCTGCATCGCGAGTATGCCGAACACTTTGTCGGATGCACTCTTGAGCGGCGCGCCCATCCAGAATTCAGGGCGATCGCCAATGCAGTAATAGCGGCCCGCTTGCTGCGCCTGTTCGATATCGGCCGCCGTGATAAACAGCGGCTGCTCGCTCGTCAGCACTTGTCCTGTCATCGACAGATGGGCGGGATTCAGGATGTCGTAGTTGTTGGGATCGACGACATCGGTGTCGATCACATCGACGTAATACGGATAGGTGATCTTGCCGGTCTTGCGGTCGTACAGCGCGAGATAGAAGTTTTCCGCGTCGATCAACTGACCGAGGCGCTCGTGCATGCAGCGCAGAAATTCGGCGCGTTCCGGCACCGAGCTAGACAGATAGGCGATCTCGTACAGCACGCGCTGCGTGAGTTGCGCGCGCGTGTTGGCCTGCATGCGCTCGCCCAGGCTGCGCGCGAGTTCGGCAAGACCCGCGTTGCCGCGTTGCCGCGATGACGCACCGGCGCGAGCAGCCAGCCGAGCACCATTTCGCTGCGACCGGTCGGCCAGCAATGCCAGCCGTGCGCCTCGCACAGATCGGCGAGCCGCGCTTCCGGAATGCTCTCCGGCCAGCCAAGCAGTGCGCGGCCTTGTCCTTTGAGATGCAATGCTTCGCCCGTGCGATACCATGCCTATTCCTGCGAGCGGCCGTAGGCGGCATTGCGCGTAGGCGGCATTGCGCAGCATGGTTTCGATGGACGGCGCGGTGCCACCGGCGTGCGTTGCTTCGCTCGTTGCAAGGGCATCGTGCAGTGCAGCGTACGAACGGTACGCGGAAAACACGGTCATCGGCGCTCCAGGCCCTATAAGCTCAGCCAAGCTCAACCCAGCCGCCTCGGTGGACGGATTCGTCGGTCGGTATCCGCGCTCGCGCGCGTCGTGTCGCACGCTGCGAGCAAACGTTCTCTCCGTGCTAACGGCATCGAGGATACAGGCTTGAGCGGCTTGCGCAAAAATATGCCGCCGCGCGCGGTCGACCGAGTTATGCCGATGCCGCGCTGTGCAGGGCACCATGTGCCGCAAACCGCTCGCGATACGCCGATTGCGCACAAAAAATCACCCGCATCGTCTCCTCCGAACCGAAGCCGCAGCGCACCGCGACGCGCTTCACGGGCAAACGGGTATCGCCAAGCAAACGTCGCGTCGCCTCCAGCCGCATGCGTTCGATCGCGCGCGCTGGCGTGGTGCCGGTCTGCGCCCGGTAATGACGCACGAAGCTGCGTTCGCTCATGCCGACGCGGGCAGCGCGCGTTGCGAGAGACAGGTCCGCTGCGAGATTTTCCGCGATCCACGCGTGCAATTCGCCGAAGCGCTCGCCCGATTGCTGCAGCGACAGCGCTGCACTGAACTGGGCCTGCCCGCCGTGCCGCTTGAGAAACACGACGAGATGCTGCGCCACGTCCAGCGCCAGCGCGCGGCCGATCCTCCTCGATCAGCGCGAGCGCCAGATCGATGCCCGCCGAGGTCCACACGGCGCCATCACGTATGAAGATCGGGTCCGGTTCGACGCACACCTTCGGAAAACGCGCGGCCAGTTCGGCACAGCGTGTCCAGTGCGTTACCGCGCGCCGTGCATCTAGCAGGCCCGCCGCCACCGACACTTCGTTCGCCGTCGCGAAGACTTGCAGCGGGCCGGTCACATCGAGCAGTTGCACGTTGGGAAAGGCAAGCACATCCACGGCTCGCGTCCCGGATTTGAATGCAATCTTTGTCATGGCAGTGGCGCAGCGCGTTGGCAGGGTTGGCGGGAAATGTTGACGATATGACAACCTCGCCACAGCGTAGCGGCGTAGCATCGGTTCGTCCACTCTTTCATCGACACCACCTGAGGAGAAAAATGATGACGCTACACATCGGCCTGCTGGTCTTTCCGCGCGTGCAGCAACTCGACATGACCGGCCCGTACGACGTTTTCGCTCATCTCGCCGATGCACAAGTACATCTGATCTGGAAGACGCGCGAGTCGGTTAAGTCCAGCGCAGGCATGCTGCTTACGCCGGACACGACGTTCGCCGATTGCCCGGCGCTTGACGTGCTGTGCATACCGGGCGGCGCGGGCGTTGGCGATCTGATGGAGGACGACGAGACACTCGCGTTCATCCGGCGGCAGGCAGCGGGCGCGCGTTTCGTGACGTCGGTCTGCACGGGTTCGTTGGTGCTCGGCGCGGCGGGTCTGTTGCGCGGTAAGCGCGCGACGACGCACTGGGCGTTTCACGAACTGCTGGGCGATGTCGGCGCGATTCCGGTGAAAGCGCGTGTAGTACGCGACGACATGCTGTTGACCGGCGGTGGCATTACGGCGGGCATCGATTTCGCGCTGACGCTCGCGGCGGAACTGGTCGGAGAGCAGGAGGCGCAGACCATCTAGTTACAGATGGAATACGCGCCGGCCCCGCCGTTCGACGCGGACGATCCGGAGCGCGGCCATCCGCTGTGGTCGATGACGTGCGCGCGCGTTCAGCGGCGTCGCTGGCTGCGCGGCGGGCCATTAAGGCGCGCGTGGCGGTGCGACTGAAGGCCCACGCGTAATGCAAAATGCAGGATGCATATGCGCGGCGATGGTCTTTTGCATGCGTGATGCAAAAGACCATAGAACACGAGCGACGCGCATGCATCCAGCTTGAGTTCGGCACCGGAAACTGCATGCAAAATGCATCATGCAGTCGCGCAAGACATGCATGCAAAACACAGAATGCCATCGCGGTGCGTTCGTCGTCGACGGGCTAAAACCGCTTCTGCATGAAGAACCGCGCTTGCCCAGCGCGAAAGTCCGCGATCTCGCCGAATACGGTATACCCATGCCGCGCATATAAATTTCGCGCGGCGGGATTCAGCGTATCGAGCCATGCCGCGACGCAGCCACGCTTTTTCGCTTCGGCTTCCGCCGCGTCGAGCGCAAGGGAGCCGAGGCCTCTGCCGCGCGCATCCTCGCGAATCAAGAGCCATTTGACGAACAGCCAGTCCCAAGCGGTGAATCCCGCTAGTCCGCCGAGAAAATCGTTACTATGATTTAATAACAATTAAAGCTCACGATGACCGCTCGCACCGAGTTGCGCCGCATTGAATGCGGCGAGGCTGCTCGCGACTTCTGCTTCGAAGCTCGCGTCGATCCAGTCCGCGACCGATATGGAGACGTCACCGCTCATCTCAACCCTGCGCGATAGGTGCGACAGATGCGCCCTTGATGCCGTGTCGCGCAAGCGCTTCCGCGACGAATCCGGAGCGCTTCATGTCTTCAACGAAATCGCGCAGATAGTGCACGGCGGCGTTGCCACGCGTTTTCGGCACGCCCATCGCCTGCTGGATCTCCATGAAGTGCCCATCGAGCAGACGCAGTCGGGCGTGCGCGCAGCATCGGCTTCGAGTTGCTGTTTGATACCCGCGGCGACTTCGATGCCGTCGCGCATGAATGCGTCGATGGTCGTCTGCGATGAAGACATGCGCACGATCTGCGCGTGTTTGATTTCGCGCGTAAGGAATAGATCATAAGCGCTGCCTTTGCCGACGACGATGCGATTGCCCGCGCGATCCACGTCTTCGTTGCGGGTGATCGGCAAGTCGGCGCGTACGAGATAGCAACCTTCGATCAGCACATAAGGCGGCGCGGTGAACGCGATTCCCGCGCCACGGGTAGTGGATCGATCGCGAAGAAACCCACATCGGCGCGTTCGTGCGTGACGGTTTCGACGGATTGCGCGGCGGTATCGAATGCGCTCAGTGCGATGCCGACACCGAACCGTGACGCCAGCTCACGCGTGAGATCGACCGATACACCGCCGGGCGCCCCGCTCGCAGCATCGCGATGCGCGAGGACGGGATTGCCGAGATTGATCGATCCACGCAACACGCCGGTCGGTGCAAAGGCGTCCAGCAAGGTTTCGGAGAGAGGTATCGCATGGGCCTTTATCGAATGTCGAAGGCGTGACACGGCGCGCACCGGGACGAGCGCTATATCGATTCGATGTAGAATACGCGAACCGTTCATGCTTTGGTAAAGGGAGCATTTATGCAGGACACACGTATCGATAGCCAGGAATTAATCCGCCGTTTGCGTCTGGAGCCGCATCCCGAGGGCGGATATTTTCGCGAGACGTATCGTGCGGAACAGGCCGTGCATCGCGCGGGTTCGACCGAGTCGCGTTACGCCGCGACTGCCATCTATTTCCTGCTTTGCGATGGCGCGCATTCTGCGTGGCATCGTATCCGCTCCGACGAGGTGTGGCACTTCTATGCGGGCGATCCCATCGACGTTCATGTGCTCGATGCGCGGGGCAAGCTCACCACGCATCGGCTCGGCAATGCGCTCGTGTATGCGAATGCCGCGTTTCGGGCGGTCGTGCATGCGGGCGACTGGTTCGCCGCCGAATGCGCGAGCGAGTCGGGTGCTGCGCTGGTCGGTTGCACGGTCGCGCCGGACTTCGAATTCAGCGAGTTTGACATGGCCGAACGCGGCGTGTTCGAGGCACGCTATCCGCAACATCGTGAACGCAACATCGTGAATTGATTGCACGGCTTGCGCCTCGCGCATGATCGCAACGGGTATCATCGCGCGCATCGACTAAAGCGAGGTCAGGGCATGAGCGGAGAGCACCGGGGGGGATTCAATCGATCGAAGTGGACGGGGCGCTGCTGTGCGCGCTGGTGGATCACGGCGGTCCGATGCTGCTCGGCGATTTCGCGAAGAAGGCCGGCATGCCTTCGGCCAAGGCGCATCCGTATCTGGTATCTGGTGAGCTACGGCAATCTCGGGCTGATTCAGCAGGACGCCGCGACCGGACGCTACGAAGCTCGGGCCGTTCGCGTTGCAGATAGGGCTGATCAGATCAGATAGGGCTGATCAGCTTGCAACGGGTCGACCCAGTGCGACTCTCGATCGCGGAGCTGTCGCGCATGACGCCGCCCATTGAGCATACGGTCGCGCTGGCGAGCGCGGGCAGCTATGGGCCTACCATCGTGCATATCCAGCAGGCGAGCGTGCCGATTCACGTCACCATGCGAACTGGCACGGTGATGTCGCTGTTGCAGACCGCCACAGGCCGCGCATTTGCCGCGTATCTTCCGTCCATGACCGTCGATGCGCTTGTCGCCATCGAACGCGCGGGCGCGTTGCAGATCGGCAGCGAACTGCCGCGACTACTCGCGCGTGCATCGCGCGTGCGATCGATGAACCGGTCGCCGGCATCAATGCACACTGAGCGCGCCCATGTTCGATCATTCGCGCGCCATCGTACTTGCGATCACCGCCATCAGGCCGAGTGGTTCGTTCGATACGGCATGGAACGGCAGCATTGCCGATGCACTACACGAGTGCGTGCGCAATTGTATCGCACACGCTCGGATTTGTCGGATCATAAGGCGTGAAGCAAGCGCGATCGTGGGCGCGTGTCTTGCTCGGCTGGAGCAAGCGAACTCATGCGGCATAGACGCCGGTACGCGCGCCATGGACGATTCTCTCCAACGCCTGCGGGCAAAAATTGCAAAGCGCATCGAAGAACGGGAAGCGTCGCTGCAACCGCTGCGCGAGGACGCCTTGCGCAGCGCCTCCTCTCCTGTGCATGCGATGTGCTCGAAAGCGATATGGCGCTCGTCGCGCTCGAGCAAGAGCTCGCCGCGTGGAAACTGGCGGCGTGTCTTGCGCGGACCGTGCTATTCGAACCGCGCGAGCATCGCGCGCTGAGGCTGCCGCTGCTGCGTTGAGCATCGGCCTAACGCTTTGCGGAGCAGGTTTCAGCAGAATCGGGCTCACGCGCTCAGAATGTCTCCATGACCTGTTCACTCATGGAGACGCGCAATGTCCACTGCTTCGAACGATGCACCCGTATGGTTGATCACCGGCTGTTCCACCGGCTTCGGCCGTGAGATCGTGGCTGCCGTCATCGCACGCGGCTGGCGCCCGGTCGTCACGGCCCGCGATCCGGCAAGCGTGAGCGACCTCGTCGAGCGTGCGGAGGGACGCGCCATTGTCATTGTGTCACGGCTCAATGTGTCGAATGCTTGATGACATCGCCGCCACCGTGAAGGCCGCGTACGATGCCTTCGGCAGAATCGACGTGCTCGTGAACAACGCGGGCTTCGGCTATCTCTTGGCGGTCGAGGAAGGCGAGGACGAGCAGATCCGTACGATGTTCGAAGCCAACTTCTTCGGCGCGGCCGCGATGATTCGCGCGGTTTTGCCCGGCATGCGCGCGCAACGCTCGGGGCATGTGGTGAATATCACTTCGGTGGGCGGCCTCGTCGGCAATCCTGGCAGCGGGTATTACGCGGCGACCAAGTTCGCACTCGAAGGCCTGGGCGAAGCGCTCGCGCGTGAAGGGGAGAAACTCGGCATCAAGGTCACGTCCGTCGAGCCGGGCCCGTTCCGCACCGACTGGGCGGGCCGTTCGCTCAGGCAAACGCAGCAACCCATCGACGATTACGACGCCAGCGCGAGACGCCGCCGCGCGTCCATCGCGGGCAATAGCGGCAAGCAGCCAGGCGATCCGGCACGCGCCGCCGAGGTCATCATCGAGGCGGTGCTGTCGCCGCAGCCGCCTTTGCATCTCGTGCGCGGCAAACTCGAACGACTGAAGAAGATCTCGACACATGGCAGGAACGCACGCTATGGGCGGACAATCCGCTTGCCTAGGCGCCGCATTGCAAGCGCACGCTTATGGAGCCGCAATCCCTAAACAACGCGCGCGTTGCCTCGTTGCGGGCTTCGCGGACGCGCTGTGCGTGCCGCGACCTCGGTTGCGCTTCGTGCAGGTATCAGCGGGACCGTGTTACGAGGCGCTGTTCAATCGCATCGAGATCGATGCGCGCACGCTCATGCTGCCGGCCTCGATGCTCGCTGGCGCATGAAGTCGCCCATGCCACGCAGCGTCGCAGCATGCTGATCGATCTCGCATGGACCGGGCTCGCTTCGGTCGCCTTGCTGTCTATACCGTGCATTGTGTTCGCCACATCGACGGACGATGACGTATGGCGGGTTTCCATCCCGGGAATCGCCTTCGTCTTGCATGGGTCGCGTGCATGAAAGCGCTGCGGGTGCGCGCAGCCAAACGCGCGGCGGCTTCGAACTCATGCCGACGCCAAGGCCGCGCAACTATGCGGCGCGGCCAGCACCTTGTAGGCACTGGAGACGATGTCGTGAGGCGTGCATATCGAACCCGTGCGTCTCGATGCGATGCGCGCGCGCGTCTGGCCGCGCATTCGTCGGAACAGCATGCCTGACTCAGGCTCTCATGGCGCGCTAATTGCGGGCCTCACGACTACGACCGTCATGCCATCAGCCCACGGTGCCCCGATCATGTATGTTCTTTTCGTCGATGACGATGTGCTGCTATGCGATGCCTTCAGGGCGCTCGCCGAAACGTCGGGTCATATCGCCGACGTTGCTTACGACGGTCATCAGGCGCTGCTGCTCGCCGCTGAAAATTGCTATGACACGATCTTTCTCGACATCGGTTTGCCGGATGCCGACGGACGCGATCTATGCAAACATTTGCGCGCGGCGGGCCCGAGCAAACTCGCCTGCGTGGTTGCGGTGACAGGAGATGACCGGCAAGGCGAGGTCAGGCAGCAACTCTTCGACGGCTACTTTCTGAAGCCCTTCACTGAAGCGGGCTTGCGCGCGGCGCTCAACGCGTGCTGAGCACCGCGACAGCACGCGCTTCGCATGCCGCGCAAGACCGGCGGCGCATCACATGATCATCACACCGGGCGCCAGTGTCCCGGAATCCACTGCCAGTGGTTGCCTTCCCATCGATAGTGCCCCTTGACCCAGCGGTAGCCCTGCGCGGGTGGCGGCGGTGCGACTTCGGCCACCGGTGCGGGTTCGGGCGGACGCGCGGGCTCCACGACACATCCCGTAGCAACACGCCTGCGGCGAGCGCGCTGGTCAACATCAGTGACGCTTTGGTTTTCATATCGTCGGACCTCTCCATTCGTTTGCTTGTTCGCGTTGAGCACGAAGAATCCGTCGCTCGACCTTGTAAGATAATGTAAGTATCCGATCATCCTCGAAGCGTTATGGGTTTACGAATATTAAACAATATAAAACGACTTATATAATGATAAACCTACATCTCAAGACAACTGGTATCACGCCTCGCGCTTAGCGTCCCGTTAGAGGCACGCCGCAGCGTGAAGGATACGACACGCATGACTTCGCATGACACACACTCCCGCTTCGCCTATCGGCGCGCGCCTGAGCACGATGAACCGGCATCGCCCATTCATCCTGTCGCGGTGATCGGCGCGGGTCCGGTCAGGCTCGCGACCGCGATCAATCTCGCGCAACAGGGCGTGCGCACCGTGCTGCTCGATAAGGACGATATTGTTTCCACCGGCTCGCGCGCGATTTTGCTTCGCCAAACGGACGCTCGAAATTTTTGATCGCCTCGGCTGCGGCGAACGCATAGTCGCAAAGGGCGCGAGCTGGAACCGTCGGCAAGGTGTTCCTGCAGGACGAACTGCTCTATAGCTTCAATCTGCGGCCTGAAGCGGGACATGCGCGGCCGGCGTTCATCAACCTGCAGCAGTACCACGTCAAAGCCTTTCTCGTGGAGCGGGCCATGCAACTCGAGCCATTGCATGTGCGCTGGAAGAACGATGTCATCGGCCTGACGCGCCACGACAATCACATCGAACTGCAAATCGAGACACCCGATGGTGTGTATGTATGCGTTAAAGGCGCAGTACGTGGTTGCCGCCGACGGTTCGCGCAGCGCGCTGCGTCGTCTGCTCGGACTCGATAGCCATGGCCGTACCTTCAACGACCGCTTTCTCATCGCCGATGTGAAGATGAAGGCACCGTTTCCCACTGAACGCTGGTTCTGGTTCGATCCGCCGTTTCATCGCAATCAGTCGGTGTTGTTGCACAAGCAGCCGGACGACGTCTGGCGCATCGACTTCCAGCTTGGATGGGACGCCGACCTCATCCGGAGAAAACGCCCGAGCATGTCGTTCAGCGTGTGAAGGCCTTGCTCGGCGAAGGCGTCGAATTCGAACTGGAGTGGGTGAGCGTCTATACGTTTTCGTGCTTGCGCATGGACGGCTTCCGTCACGGCCGCATGGTGTTCGCGGGCGATGCTGCACATGGCGTGTCGCCGTTCGGCGCACGCGGCATGAATAGCGGCGTGCAGGATGCGGACAATCTCGCCTGGAAGCTCAAGCTGGTGGTGTGGACGGCGACGCGCCCGACGCGCTGCTCGACACCTACGCATCCGAGCGCGAATACGCGGCCGACGAAAACATCCTCAATTCGACAACCGACTTCATCATGCCGAAAACCGCGGTATCGCGGCTGTTTCGCGATGCCGCCCTTAGGCTCCCGAGGGACTATGAGTTCGCGCGGCGCATCGTCTTCAATAGCGGGCGATTGTCGGTGCCCGCCGTGTTGCGCGACTCGGTGCTCAACACGCCCGATGCGAACGACGACGCCTTCATTTGCGCGATGATGCCCGGCACCGCATGCGCCGATGCACCCGTGCGCGTGAAGGGTCGCGATGCATGGGCTATGAACGCAATGCAAGCCGGCGCGTTCATGGGCCTCTCTCTATTTCTGCGGCCTCGGCGATGATGTGCAGGCCTGCGTGCGCAAGCTCGGTGCGCTTTCATCGCTGGCGATTCCGGCGCGCACGCTCATAGTTGTACCGCGAGGCATGACGTACCCGATGGAAGAACCAAACGTGCTCGAAGATATCGAAGGTCTCGTCGCCCATCGCTTCGACGCGCGACCGGGCACTTTCTATCTGCTGCGTCCCGATCAGCACGTTTGCGCGCGCTGGCGTATGTTCGATGCCGCATCCACCGTTGCTGCGATCGCGCGCGCAACCTGCAATCTGTGAGACGCGATATGAAGCTCAATATCGAATCGAAGCTTGCCGATCCGGACGCATTTTACGAGCGTCTCATCGAAACTCACAACGGTTTGAGCGACGCGCAGAGCCATATGCTCAACGCGAAACTCGTGCTGCTGCTGGCGAATCATGTCGGCAATATGGAGGCCATCGGCGAGGCGTTAGCCATCGCGCGGCGCGGCATCGACACAACACGCGGTTAGCGATCGGTGACGATGCCGACTGCGTCGCAAATGAAAGTGCCGATTCGCCCGATATCGTTCAACGGCAGAGTGGGCAAATCGGTATCGAGCGCGGCGGCATCGTCTGTCGCGATAGCGAGCATGTCCACACCGGTTCGATAAAGCGGCGCGACGCCGGTGGCAGGCCGCACCACTTCGAGACGCGGCAGCGTTTCACGCGCAAAGCCTTGGACGATGACGAGATCCGCATGCGAAAGACGGGTCGCGAGCGTGCTCAAGGGCGGTTCTTCCGTGCCATGCAATTTCCGCACGATCGTATAACGATGCGGCGACGTGATCAGCACTTCGCCCGCGCCCGCGCGACGAAAACGCGCGCTGTCCTTACCGGGCGCTTCGAGTTCGATATCGTGGTGGCTATGCTTGATGAACATTGACGACGAGACCGCGCGCGGCGAACCACGGCAACAGCGCTTCGATCAAGGTGGTCTTGTCCTGGCCCGAGCGACCCGAGATGCCGAACAAGGGCGGAAGCGGCGCAAGCGTCGAATTCATGCGATGGTCCTTCGATAGGAAAGGAGGTCGGCACGAGATCATGCCGCGTCGACGCAGTTTAACGGGTCGCATGGCAGGCGAAGGGAAATCGCGCTATCGTCAAGCATCGTTCCTGCAGCGACGCATGCTCGCCGCACTTCGTGACTGCGACCTCCATCCGGACTCAACATGGCCGAAGACAATCCCATTTCCGCTCTCGCTCCGCAGCAATTCTCCGTCGACGTTATGCTCGAAAAGTACGCCAAGGGCGACGAGTCGAGCGTCGACGATATCTATCGTCGCGTGGCGCGCACCATGCGTGACGAGGCCTATCGCGCATCGGTCGAACTCGCTCGCGAACGCGGCGCGTTTCCCTTGTTCGATGCGAGGCGTTATCTGGATCTGGAGGAAGGCACCTTCGCATCGCGCCTGTCGGACGATTTGAAGAACGCGATTCGCATGCACGGTATTCGCAACAGCCATCTGTTTTCCATCGCGCCGACGGGCACGGTGAGCCTGCATTCGCCGACAACGCATCGAACGGTATCGAGCCTGCGTTCTCGTGGACCTATCAACGCACCAAGCGCATGGCCGATGGTGGCAGTCAAACCTTTGCGGTCGAGGACCATGCGTACCGGCTGTATCGCGAGATGGGCGGTGACGTAAATGAGCTGCCTGGGTATTTCGTGAGCGCGCTAGAAATGTCGGCGCACGATCACCTCGAGATGATGGCGGCCGTGCAGCCTTTCGTCGATACCTCGAATCGAAGACCGTCAACGTGCCGGCGGACTATCCCTTCGGTGCGTTTCAGGACCTGTATTTCGAAGCATGGCGGCACGGTCTGAAAGGACTTGCCACCTATCGCCCGAACGAGACCTTCGTCGCCGTGTTGTCCGTGACGCCGCAAGAGACGCCGAGCGATTCACCCGAGACGGAGCCGGAACTCGACCCGCTGCGTATCGCGATCGATCATCGGCCGCGCGGCGAGTTGCCGGCGATCATCGAGAAGGTCGAATATCTCACGCAGGCAGGCAAGAAGTCCCTCTATCTCGCGGTCTCGTTCATCGAGGTGACAGGGCGGATAGGTGGCAAGGACGTGACCATCGAGCGGCCCATAGAATTCTTTATACCGACCGGGCAGCGCGACGAATCACAGCAATCGATCACGGCGACGATGCGCTCGTTGTTGCTCGCCGCGCGCGGCGGCCTTGCGGCGCGCACGTTGCAGAACATGCGCAAAGTATCGTGGGACCGCGGACAGGTGCGTCTGGGCGACATCGAACGTCTGGACGGACATCGCAGTCCGCGCTGGCACGACTCGGAAGTGGCGGCGCTCGCATACGCCATCCAGCAGATTCTTTTCCGGCGGGGTTTTCTGGATGCGGAAGGCAATCAGGTGCAGTCACGCGCGCTCGCGCGTCATCGGGTGGAAGCTGCGCCGCAAATTGCTAAAGCGCAACCTCGCACAGAAACCGAAGACGATGTTGCCACCGTCGATCCGCATGGTTTGGCGCAAATGCACGGCATGAAGTGCCCCACGTGCGGCGCGAATGCGGTGATTCGCAAGGACGGTTGCGATTTCTGTACCGCATGCGGCGAAATCGGCGCATGCGGCTAGTGTTCGCGTGATAAATTGAACCAAAGCGCGCACGTTTCTCTTTGACACGCTCGTCCTGATGCACATTTGCATGAACGTGATCGACATGGTGAGCAAACGGACGTCATACCGGCGTCACCGAAGATAGCTCTTCCAGCACCGAGTGCTGCTCGAGCGGGGTATTTTCAAACATGGTGACCTCTTCTATCCGATGCGATGTGCGCTATAGGGTGGCTTAGCGCGCCGTTACGTTGTCTTGAACGGCCGAGCAGTTCGCATACTCCACGATCTCACGGTTACGCGCTTCGGCGACCGCTGCATCGTGCGCGCGTCCTTCGTGTTGCGTGGCGATGGCATCACCCAGCATGCTGCGCGACGGATACGTATTGCGATTGAGCGCAGGCCGCGAGCCGTTCGAGTACGCGGCAACCAGCTCGGCGCGTACCTGCGCGCGCGTCTTCGGTGTCCCGCTGTCGCTGGCTTGCTCTTGCGTCTGCATCTGATACGTTCCCGCACGGCCAATTCCTTGACCACTTTCGGCAAACGCCGTGGTCGTCACGACAGCGGAGATAGCGGCGAGGGAAAAGCCCGTGATTAGTGTTTTCATGCTTGCGACTCCTTTCGATCCGATGCGGCGTGCGGGGAATTTCGGATTGCAATCCATGAATGAAGCACGCTGCGTTGGATCAGAATTTAGCTGCGCAACTCGAAAGGATAAGTGACCGGTTAAGGCAACGCTGAACCAGCCGGTTGTATTCATCGATTCAGGCGCAAATAGCAGCAGATTCATCGTGAGTGAGGCTTTGCGCCTGGATTTCCGGTCCACCAGGGTGTTGCGCCTGGGCCTGCGGCCCGCTTTCCCCCATTACGGGCGAACCTGTGCCATCAATCGCTTGCGCGAAAGATAAACGTTGGTCAACGCCAGCGCGACGA